>NZ_JBPCSJ010000050.1:0-28221 GCF_051007235.1 Hydrogenophaga sp.
GCGCATGGAAGACCGCGTGGCTGCCCTTGAAGGCGCCGTTGTTCCACACGCGCAGCACCTGTTCGGTGAAGGCGCCGTTGTGGTTGCCGTCCATGGAGAACTGGTTGTCCTGGCAACCGGAGATGAGGATCACCGAGGGCTCGAACTGCTTGACGATGGCGGTCAGCCGCGTGCTGACGGTCACCTGGGCGATGGCGGTGTCCGGGTCGGTCACGCGTCCGCCAGCCGTCTTGGCAATGTCCGCCTGGAGCTTGTCGTACCAGGCCTTGTGCGCGTTGTAGACCCGCATGCCCACGGCCGGCGGCATGATGCGCGGGCGCTGTTCGGCCGTGCCCGGTGCCGGGCGCGCGGCGCGCACCACGGTGCCGCTGTGGCAGCTGTCGGACAGCACCAGCACCCGCACGCCCTTGGCAAACCGGCTGAGCTCGTAATACAGCTCGTCGTCGATGAGCTGGGTGTCGTAGAGGCACCAGGTTTCGTCGAGCTTGTCGGGTTCTTCCCCGCTGGTGTCGGGCACCTGGCCGCCGTGGCCGGAATAGGTGAGCCAGAACAGGTCGCCGGCCTTCAGCGCCTTGGCCGCCTTGCGGATGGCCGCCAGCACCGCTGAACGGGTGCCTTTCTTGGTCAGCAGCAGAGTGGATTTGAAGCCCTGGGCCTTGGCGATGGCCTCCATGTCGTGGGCGTCGAACTCGCAGGCCGCCAGTGGCCCGGTCCAGCCGGCGTAGTGCGCGGCGCTGACTTCGTTGATGCCGATGTGCAGCGACAGGCCGGTGGGGCTCGTCTCGCGCGCAGTGGAAGTGCGGGTGGCCATGGCAGAAACCCTCCTGCTGATCAGCGCACGGTGTGTGCGTTTTGTCACGCATTCTGTGCCCGCCCACCGCCACAAGTAAATAGGGCAGGTCGCGGGTGCAGCGCGCCGTGTCCCCTGCCTGGGGGGCAGCCGAAGGGGCGCGTGCCCGGGTGGTGCGGGCAGTTGCAGCGCTGCTGTTCGTCAGGGTTTGCCCGGAGGGCGGATGCCGCAGCGCGCGGGGCGTTCGCCTATTTGCTAGGGGCTTTCCCTAGACTGTGCGGTCATCAACGGTCGCAGCAATTTTGACGTAAGCAAGCGTCAACAGAGTGCCCCTCGTAGTGCGGTGATCCCCCGGGATATCGGCACGAAAAGCGTGCAGCGAAAGCTGCCTGAATGGCAAAAGCATCAAACGTCGAGGAGATGACTTTCATGGCAAGTGACAACAACGCGAAGGCCTACTGGAGCGCCACACTGGGTCTGCTGACCAAAGTGCTGGTGATCTGGTTCCTGGTCTCTTATGGCGCCGGCATCCTGTTTGCCAGTGCGCTCAATGGCATCAAGCTGGGCGGGTATCCCGTCGGGTTCTGGTTTGCCCAACAAGGCTCGATCTATGTGTTCATTGCGCTGATCTTCTGGTACGCCAAGAAGATGGGCGACATCGACCGCCAGTTCGGCATGCAAGAAGACTAAAAGGAAGACCACCATGGATCTCCAAACCACCACCTATCTCTTCGTCGGGCTGAGCTTTGCGCTGTACCTCGGCATCGCCTTCTGGGCTCGCGCGGGCAGCGTCTCGGAGTTCTACGTCGCCGGCGGCGGCGTGCACCCCATCACCAACGGCATGGCCACGGCCGCCGACTGGATGTCGGCCGCTTCGTTCATCTCGATGGCCGGCCTGATCTCCAACATGGGCTACGGCGGCGCCGTGTTCCTGATGGGCTGGACCGGTGGCTACGTGCTGCTGGCCTGCCTGCTCGCCCCGTACCTGCGCAAGTTCGGCAAGTTCACCGTGCCCCAGTTCATCGGTGACCGCTACTACTCGCAGTTGGCCCGCACCACCGCCGTGGTGTGCCTGCTGGTCGCTTCCACCACCTACATCATCGGCCAGATGACGGGTGTGGGCGTGACCTTCTCGCGCTTCCTGGGCGTGTCCAGCGAAACCGGTATCTACATCGGCCAGGCCATCGTGTTCTTCTACGCGGTGTTCGGCGGCATGAAGGGCATCACCTACACCCAGGTGGCCCAGTACATCGTGCTGATCTTGGCTTACATCGTGCCGGCGCTGTTCATCTCCCTGAACCTGTCGGGCAACTTCCTGCCGCAGCTGGGCCTGGGTTCCTCCCTGGCCGGTACCGATGTGTCCCTGCTGGGCAAGCTGGACCAGGTGGTGACCGATCTGGGCTTCACCCAGTACACCACCAGCTCGGCCGGTTCGATGCTCAACATGTTCTGTTTCACGATGTCGCTGATGATCGGTACCGCCGGTCTGCCGCACGTGATCGTTCGCTTCTTCACCGTGCCGAAGGTCGCTGACGCCCGCGCCTCCGCTGGCTGGGCCCTGGTTTTCATCGCGCTGCTGTACACCACCGCTCCTGCCGTGGGTGCCATGGCCCGCCTGAACCTGATCGGTACCACCAACACCGCTGTGGGCATCAGCCCCGGTGCCGACGGCCAGATGGTCGTGAAGCCCGACCTGGTCAAGGCCAACGGTGACCTGTACGCCGCTGACGCCAGCCTGAAGTACGACGAGCGTCCGGATTGGATGAAGCGTTGGGAGAAGACCGGTCTGCTGAAGTTCGAGGACAAGAACGGCGATGGCCGCATCCAGTTCTACAACGACAAGACCAAGAACGAAGCCGTGATCGCCAAGGCAGGTGCTGCGGGCTGGAAGGGCAACGAGCTGACCGTGAACGCCGACATCATTGTGCTGGCCAACCCGGAAATCGCTCAGCTGCCCAACTGGGTGATCGCGCTGGTCGCCGCCGGTGGCCTGGCCGCTGCCCTGTCCACCGCGGCCGGTCTGCTGATGGCCATCTCTTCGGCTGTGTCGCACGACCTGATCAAGGGTGTGTTCAACCCGAACATCTCCGAGAAGGGCGAGTTGCTGGCGGGCAAGGTCGCCATGGCCGTGGCCATCGTGATCTCCGGCTGGCTGGGTCTGAATCCGCCGAGCTTCGCGGCCGGTACCGTGGCCCTGGCCTTCGGTATCGCTGCTTCGACGATCTTCCCGGCCATCATGATGGGCATCTTCAGCAAGACCATCAACGACAAGGGCGCCACCGCCGGCATGATCGCGGGTCTGTTCGTGACCCTGTTCTATGTGTTCGCACACAAGGGCTTCTTCTTCATCAAGGGTACCGAGTTCCTGGACCTGGTCGGTGGTAACAACGGCTTCTTCGGCATCTCGCCGGAAGGCATTGGTACCGTGGGCGCTCTGGTGAACTTCCTCGTGGCCTACCTGGTCAGCAAGGTCACCACGCCGGTGCCGGCCCACATCGCCGCGCTGGTCGAATCGGTGCGCGTGCCCAAGGGCTCTGGTGGTGCCGTCGCCCACTGATCGATGCTCTGATGCTTGGGGGCGTTGCCCCTGACTCGAACCCCGTTGGCTCGCCAACGGGGTTTTTTATTGAGGCGATACGATCTCGACCCCGCTGATCGACAACACTTTCAAAACATGAGCGTCTTCATCCTGAACTGGATCTTCCTGCTGGCCTTGTTTCCCGTGGCCTTCTTCTGGCTGCGACGGGCCTGGCGGATTTTTTTCAAACGCGATTTTTCAGAGGTTGCGCTCAAGAAGGGCGAGCCGGCGCCCGACGCCGAGAGGTACGCCCCCTACGAGATGGTCATCAATCTGCTGGGCGGCATCGTGCTGGTGGCCGTGCTGGTGGCTGTGCTGGGCTTTCAGGCCCTGGAGCGCCAGGACTGGATCGCGATCGCCGGCTCCACGCTGTGGATGAAGCTGTTCGCGTCCTTCGCCCTGGGCCGCCACGCCCACGGCGGATTTGACGCCCTGGCGGCCAAAAGCAAGAAGAAGTGAGGCGGGCGGGTGGACCACCCGCCCGTCTGTTAACGCCAGGACGGCGTACTGTTCAAAGCGGGACGTGAGCGTCTGCCACAGGCAATCGCGATGACCCTCGCCCGGCCATCCTCCGGGTCAGTTACGGCGACGCGTTGACGCCGGCGCGTTGGCGGAACCTCAGTACGCCAGCCGTTCGGGCCGGATTTCCTGCAGGATGGTGGTGGCGATTTCTTCGATCGACTTCGTCGTGGTCGAGAGCCAGCGGATGCCCTCGCGTCGCATCATGGCCTCGGCCTCGTTCACCTCTGCGCGGCAGTTTTCCAGGCTGGCGTAGCGCGAGTTGGGGCGCCGCTCGTTGCGGATCTCGGCCAGCCGTTCGGGCGCGATGGTCAGACCAAAAATCTTTTTGCGGTGCGGCACCAGGGCCGGTGGCAGTTTGCGGCGCTCGAAGTCTTCCGGGATCAGCGGGTAGTTGGACGCTTTCAGGCCGTGTTGCATGGCCAGATACAGCGAGGTCGGCGTCTTGCCACTGCGGCTGACGCCCACCAGGATCACATCAGACCCTTGCAGGTCCTTGTGGCTCTGACCGTCGTCGTGCATGAGCGAGAAGTTGATCGCCTCGATGCGGTCGTTGTATTCCTTGCTCTTGGACGCGTCGGAGAAGCGGCCCACGCGGTGGTTGGACTTGACGCCCAGCTCGTCTTCCAGCGGTTCCACGAAGGTGCCGAACATGTCCAGCATCATGCCGTTGCAGTGCTGCTTGACCACCGCCAGCACCTCCATGTTGACCACGGTCGCGAACACCAGCGGGCGCTTGCCTTCGACCTCCGCCGTGTGGTTGATCTGGCGCACCGCCTGGTGGGCCTTGTCCACGCTGTCCAGAAAGGGCAGGCGCACCCGGCGCACCTCGATGCCGAACTGCGCCAGAATGGCGTTGCCGAAGGTTTCCGCGGTGATGCCGGTGCCATCGGAGATGAAGAAGACGGTGCGGTTGGGCATGGTTCCTGTTCCGTTTCAAGAATTTTCATGGGGGCGGCGCACCGATTTCATGGGCCGGCCGGGCCCGCGCGGTCCGCCAGGGGACCATGCCATCCTACAATCACCTGCTGTGGCTGCTCGGCCCTGCCGACCCAGGCCGTCGAATGTGATGCCCCCTGCCCGGTGCACGACCCATAACAGAACCACAGGTCACCCGCTGGCGCATGGAGCCCCCCGGTTTTTCAACCTTAGGAGTCTTCCATGTCCCAACTGTTCGAGCCGACCGCCCTGGTCGTGCCTTTCGAAAAACTGCGAATGAGCGATGTCGAGGCCGTCGGCGGCAAAAACGCCAGCCTAGGCGAAATGATTTCGCAACTGCCACAAGGCGTGAAGGTGCCCACGGGCTTTGCCACCACGGCCCACGCCTTCCGCGAGTTTCTGAAGTTCGATGGCCTGACCGAGCGCATCAACGCCCGCCTGGACGCCCTGGACACCGAAGACGTGCGCGCCCTGGCCGAAGCCGGCGCCGAGATCCGCGCCATGGTCGAGAACCAGCCGTTCCCGGCCGACCTTGAAAAGGCCATCCGCGACGCTTTCGTCACCCTGGTGGGCGACAACGACAAGGCCACGTTCGCTGTGCGCTCGTCGGCCACGGCCGAAGATCTGCCCGACGCCTCGTTCGCCGGCCAGCAGGAAACCTTCCTGAACGTGCACGGCATCGACGAGGTGCTGCACAAGATGAAGGAGGTGTTCGCCTCGCTGTACAACGACCGCGCCATCAGCTATCGCGTGCACAAGGGCTTCGCCCACGCAGACGTGGCCCTGTCGGCCGGCGTGCAGCGCATGGTGCGTTCGGACACCGGCGCCGCCGGCGTGATGTTCACCATCGACACCGAGTCGGGCTTTGAAGACGTTGTCTTCATCACCTCCAGCTACGGCCTGGGTGAGACGGTGGTGCAGGGCGCCGTGAACCCCGACGAGTTCTATGTGCACAAGCCCATGCTCAAGGCCGGCAAGAAGGCCGTGATCCGCCGCAACCTGGGCAGCAAGCTGATCGAGATGGTGTTCTCCACACCCGAGGAAAAGGCCGCGACGAAGAAGCTGGTCAAGACGGTGGATGTGCCGGTCGAGCTGCGCAACCGCTACAGCCTGACCAACGACGAAGTCGAGCAACTGGCCCATTACGCGCTGGTGATCGAGCAGCACTACGGCCGCCCGATGGACATCGAATGGGGCAAGGACGGCACCGACGGTCAGCTCTACATCCTGCAGGCCCGCCCCGAGACGGTGAAGAGCCAGTCCGCCGGCAAGGCCGAGATGCGCTACAAGCTCAAGGGCAAGGGCGCCGTGCTGGCGTCCGGTCGTGCCATTGGCCAGAAAGTCGGCACCGGCCCGGTGCGACTGGTGCACAACATCAGCGAGATGGACAAGGTCCAGCCCGGTGACGTGCTGGTGACCGACATGACCGACCCGAACTGGGAGCCGGTGATGAAGCGCGCCAGCGCCATCGTGACCAACCGCGGCGGCCGCACTTGCCACGCGGCCATCATCGCGCGCGAGCTGGGCATCCCGGCCGTGGTGGGTTGCGGCAACGCCACCGACCACCTCAAGGACGGCACGCTGGTGACGGTGAGCTGCGCCGAGGGCGACACCGGCCACATCTACGACGGCCTGCTGGAAACCGAGATCACGGAAGTCCAGCGCGGCACCATGCCCGAGGTGGACGTCAAGATCATGATGAACGTGGGCAACCCCCAGCTGGCGTTCGACTTCGCGCAGATCCCCAACGGCGGCGTCGGCCTGGCCCGCCTGGAATTCATCATCAACAACAACATCGGCGTGCACCCGAAGGCGATCCTGGACTACCCCGCGATCGATGCCGACCTGAAGAAGGCGGTGGAGTCGGTGGCCCGCGGTCACGCCTCTCCGCGCGCCTTCTATGTAGACAAGGTGGCCGAAGGCGTGGCGACGATTGCCGCCGCGTTCTGGCCCAAGCCGGTGATCGTGCGCCTGTCGGACTTCAAGTCCAACGAGTACCGCAAGCTGGTCGGCGGCAGCCGCTACGAGCCCGACGAAGAGAACCCGATGCTGGGCTTCCGTGGCGCCGCGCGCTACATCAGCGAAGACTTCGCCGAAGCGTTTGCCATGGAGTGCGAAGCCCTCAAGCGGGTCCGCGAAGACATGGGCCTGACCAACGTACAGGTGATGGTGCCCTTCGTGCGCACGCTGGAGCAGGCGCGCAAAGTCACCGAACTGCTGGCCGCCAAGGGCCTCAAGCGCGGGGAAAACGATCTCAAGACCATCATGATGTGCGAGATCCCGAGCAACGCCGTGCTCGCGCACGACTTCCTGCAGTACTTCGACGGCTTCTCCATCGGCTCCAACGACCTGACCCAGCTGACCCTGGGTCTGGACCGCGATTCCGGTCTGGAGCTGCTGGCGCACGACTTCGACGAGCGTGACCCTGCCGTCAAGGCGCTGCTCAAGATGGCCATCGGCGCCTGCAAGGCGCAGGGCAAGTACGTCGGCATCTGCGGTCAGGGCCCCAGCGACCACCCGGACTTTGCCCAGTGGCTGCAGGCCGAGGGCATCAGCTCCATCTCCCTGAACCCCGATTCGGTGGTCGATACCTGGCAGCTGCTGGCGTCGAGCTGATCCGGACTGGACGGGCAACAAAAGGCGGCTTCGGCCGCCTTTTTTTCGTCTGCGGTGCACGTAAGCCGAGGGTCAGAGCCGGGCGCACAATCCAACAGCGGGCACGGCCATGCACCCTGCCACGCGCAAGAGGAGACATCGATGTCTGAAGGCCTGGTCAACCAGCGCCTGGTGGCGCTGTTCGCTGCCGCGCTGGTGCTGCTGAACTTCCCGCTGCTGGCCCTGTGGGACCATGATGTCCAGATCGCGGGTCTGCCCCTGTTTCCCACGGCCCTGTTCCTGATCTGGGCGCTGCTCATCGCGGTGCTGGCCTGGGTGGTGGAACGCGGGCCGCGGTCGTCGCGCTGAACTTCCGAGGCTCAGCATGTTGCCGGTCCCCCTGGTCATTGGCGCTTCGTTCGCCTACCTGTTGCTGCTGTTCGCGGTGGCGTACTGGGGCGACTGGCGCGCCCAGCGCGGGCGCTCGGTCATCGGCAACGCCTGGGTGTACGCGATGTCCCTGGCGGTGTACTGCACCGCCTGGACGTACTTTGGCAGCGTTGGCCGCGCGGCCGGTTCCGGGGTGTGGTTTCTGCCCATCTACCTGGGCCCCATGCTGGCCATGATCCTGGCCTGGTTGGTGGTCCGCAAGATGATCCGCATCGCGCGCAGCTACCGCATCACCTCCATTGCCGACTTCATCGCCAGCCGTTACGGCAAAAGTCCGCTGCTCGGTGGGCTGGTGACGCTGATCACCGTGGTGGGCATCGTGCCGTACATCGCGCTGCAGCTCAAAGGCATTGCCAGCGGGTACGCGGTGCTGACCTCGCCGCCCGGCGCGGTGGCTGCGCAGCCCAGCCAGTGGTGGACCGACAGCACGCTGTACGTCGCGCTGGCGCTGGCCGGTTTCACCATGGTGTTCGGCGCGCGCCACCTGGACAGCACCGAGCGCCACGAAGGCCTGGTCGTGGCCATCGCCTTCGAGTCCATCGTCAAGCTGCTGGCGTTTCTGGCGGTTGGTCTGTTCGTCACCTTCGGCCTGTTCAACGGGCTGGGCGATCTGTTCGGTCGCGCCGATGCCGATGCCGCCATCCGGCCGCTGCTGCGTTTTGACCAGGGCCAGCCCTTTGCCTATGCGCAGTGGCTGGGCCTGACGCTGCTGGCCATGCTGTCGGTGATCTTCCTGCCGAGACAGTTCCAGGTGATGGTGGTGGAGAACGTGCACGAATCGCACCTCAGGCGCGCGGTGTGGGTGTTTCCGCTCTACCTGCTGCTGATCAACCTGTTCGTGCTGCCGATCGCCATCGGCGGCCTGCTGCATTTCGGCCCGGGCCGCATGAACGCCGAGATGTTCGTGCTCTCGCTGCCGCTGGACCAGGGGCACCACGCGCTGGCGCTGCTGGCTTTTGTGGGGGGGCTGTCGGCGGCCACCGGCATGGTGATCGTCGAGGCGATCGCGGTGTCCACCATGGTCTGCAACGATCTGGTGATGCCGCTGCTGCTGCGCACGCGGCGTTTTGGTGCCCGCGCCGCAGGCGACCTCACGGGGGTGCTGCCGCTGATCCGCCGGTGCTCGATCCTGGCCATCCTGTTGCTGGGTTACCTGTATTTCCACCTCGCGGGTGAAGCCTATGCGCTGGTGAGCATCGGGCTCATCAGCTTCGCGGCGGTGGCGCAGTTTGCGCCCGCCCTGCTCGGGGGCATGTACTGGAAGGGCGGGACCCGGCGGGGGGCCCTGGCCGGGCTGCTGCTGGGCTTTGCGTTCTGGGTCTACACCCTGATGCTGCCGTCGCTGGCCAAGTCGGGCTGGCTGACCGACGGCTTTCTGCAGCAGGGGCTGTTCGGCATGGCGTGGCTGCGGCCCGAGGCGTTTCTGGGGCTGCAAGGGCTGGACAACCTGACCCATTCGCTGTTCTGGAGCCTGCTCATGAACATCGGCGCCTACGTGGGCGTGTCGCTGTGGCGTGCACCGTCGGCGCTTGAAACCAGCCAGGCCCTGCTGTTTGTCGACGTGTTCCACCGCACCGACGGCGCGCGCCCGGTGTTCTGGCAAGGGCGCGCCCAGGTGCCGGCCTTGCAGGCGCTGGTGGGGCGCTTCCTGGGTGTGGAGCTGGCGCGGCGGCTGTTTGAACGCTACGCGAGCGAGCAGGGCGTGTCGGCCGATCGGCTGGTGGCCGATGCGCGGCTGGTGCAGTTCGTCGAAACCCAGCTGGCCGGCGCCATTGGCAGCGCATCGGCGCGGGTGATGGTGGCATCGGCCGTGGAAGAGGAGGCGCTGGACCTGGACGACGTGATGCGCATCCTGGACGAGGCTTCGCAGCTGCGTGCCTATTCGCAGGCGCTGGAGGAAAAATCGCGCTCGCTCGAGCGCGCCACGGCCGAGCTGCGCCAGGCCAACGACCAGCTGAAAAGCCTGGACCGGCTCAAGGACGATTTCATGTCCTCGGTGACGCACGAGCTGCGCACGCCTTTGACGTCGATCAGGGCGCTGTCGGAAATGATGCGCGACGATGACACCATGGAGGCGCCGCAGCGCGCACAGTTTCTGGGCATCATCGTGGCCGAGGCCGAGCGCCTGAGCCGGCTGGTCAACCAGGTGCTGGACATGGCCAAGATCGAGGCCGGGCACGCCGAGTGGCACAGCAGCGCGGTGGATTTGCGCGAGCTGCTGGAACAGGCCGCTGGCAGCATGGCCGAGCCGATGCGCGAGCGCGGCATCGCCCTGACCCTGGAGATGCCCAGCCAGGTGACGCCGGTGCAGGCCGATGCCGACCGCATCACCCAGGTGGTGCTGAACCTGTTGTCGAACGCGGCGAAATACGCGCCGCGCGAGGGCGGCGTGGTTCAGCTGACCCTGCGCGAGACAGCCGGTGCCCTGGAGGTGGAGGTGCAAGACAACGGACCGGGCATCCCGCTGGACCAGCAGGCGATGGTGTTCGAGAAGTTCCGGCAGGTTGGTGGTGATGAGCACTACCGCCCCGGAGGGACCGGCCTGGGCTTGCCCATCAGCCGCCAGATCGTGGAGCACTTTGGTGGGCGCATGTGGCTGACATCGGTGCCAGGCGCGGGCGCCTGTTTCGGTTTTTCGCTGCCGCTGGGCCACGCGAAGCCAGCCAGTGGGCACGACACAGAACAAGAGGAGCACAGAACATGAACCCCAAGATCCTGATCGCGGACGACGAGCCGAACATCCTGATTTCGCTCGAGTTCCTCATGAAGCGCGAGGGCTACCAGGTGGTGCTGGCACGCGACGGCCAGGAGGCCATCGACGCCATCGTCCGCGAACGCCCGGCGCTGGTGTTGCTGGATGTGATGATGCCGGTCAAGACCGGTTTTGACGTCTGCCACGAGGTGCGCGCCCACGAAGCGGTCAAGGACACGCTGATCGTCATGCTCACCGCCAAGGGTCGCGACACCGACGTGGCCAAGGGGTTGGCCCTGGGCGCCAATGCCTACATGACCAAGCCGTTTTCGACCAAGGAACTGGTGCAGCGGGTGCAGACCTTGCTGGCCGGCGCGCAGGGGGCGGCGTCATGAAGGCCTCCCGCAAGGACGTGTCATGAGCGCACAGCAGAAAACCGATCCGCGCCTGTGGTGGCTGCTGGGCACAGCGGCCGTGGCCTCCCTGGTGTGGCTGGGCATCACCTTCGGCCTTATTGGCTCGGCCATGGACGCGCAGGAGCGTGCGTCCGTGCTGCAGACCGTGGGCGACCGCCTGGTGCTCATCGCGCTGACCTGGGGCGCGGGCATGGCCGCCATCGGCTGGGGGCTCAAGCGCTGGTTCGACCTCTGGGTCACGCCTTCGGTCCAGCTGGCCGAAGAGGCGCAGGTGCTGCTCAAGACCGACGTGGTGCGTGAGCTGCAACCCAAGGGCAACGCGGAGACCAAGGTGCTGGTGGGCCTGTTCAACCAGCTGGTGGGCCAGCGCGAGGGCCTGCGGCGCGAGATGGACGCCAAGGTCCGCGAGGCGGCGCAGGGCATCGAGCAGGAAAAGAGCCGCCTGGCGGCGCTGATGTCCGAGCTCACGCAAAGCGTGGTGGTCTGCAACCTGGACGGGCGGGTGCTGCTGTACAACAACCGCGCGCGCATGCAGTTCCGCGCGCTCTCGCAAGCGCCTGGCGTCACTGGCGGAGCCGAGCTGATCGGCCTGGGGCGATCGGTCTATGGTGTGTTCGACCGCAAGCTGGTGCAGCACGCGCTGGAGAACGTCGAGCAGCGCCTGCAGCGCGGTGCGGCTCAACCGTCGGCCCAGTTCGTCACCACCACGCCCTCGGGCCAATTGCTGCGGGTGCAGATGGCGCCGGTGCGTGCCGTGGCAGTGGGCGATGGACCGGTGTCGCTGACGGGCTTTGTGCTCATGCTGGACAACATCACGCGCGACTTCGAAGCCGAGTCCGCCCGCGACCAGGTGCTGCACAGCCTGACCGAAGGCAGCCGCGCGGCGCTGGCCAACATGCAGGCCGCCATCGACATGCTGGACTACCCCGACCTGGAGCCCGCCATGCGCGAGCGCTTCATGAACGTGGTGCGCGAGGAGACCCGGGCGCTGAGCCTGCGCATCGCCCGTGTGGACGCCGGCGCATCCGATGGCCTGAAGACCCGCTGGCCGCTGGAAGACATGCTGGGCGCCGATCTGGTCAACGCTGCGTTGCGGCGCATCCAGGACGTGGCCGGGCTGCGCTGCGCGTCGGTGGAGGTGGACCCCGCCCTGTGGCTGCGGGTGGAAAGCTTCTCCCTGCTGCAGGCCTTGGTCTACCTGGCGGGGCGGCTGTCCGACGAGTTCGAGGTGCGTTCGGTCGAGCTGCGACTGGGGCCCGCCGGGGCAGGGACGGACAAGGCCCACCTCGACCTGATCTGGTCGGGGCAGGCCATCAGCACCGAAACGGTGATGAGCTGGGAGCTGGACCCCATGAAGGTCGGTGCCGAAACCCTGCGCCTGACGGTGC
Organism: Hydrogenophaga sp.; assembly: GCF_051007235.1. Lineage (GTDB taxonomy): Bacteria > Pseudomonadota > Gammaproteobacteria > Burkholderiales > Burkholderiaceae_C > Hydrogenophaga. The sequence continues at coordinate 12,368 of NZ_JBPCSJ010000050.1, forward strand.
GCGACGTGGTCGAGCGCCACGGCGGCGCGTTCTGGTTCGAGCGCGAGCGCGTGCGGCACCAGGCCTTTTTCCGGCTGCTGCTGCCACTGGCCAGCCCGCAGGAAGCGGCGGAGACCCGCGGACTGCTGCCCACCGACAGCCGCCCCGAGTACTACGACTTCGACCTGTTCAAGACCACCGAGGCGACCCATTCGATGGACGACCGACTGCTGTCGGAGCTGAGCTACACCGTCTTCGACACCGAGACCACCGGCCTCAATCCCTCACAGGGCGACGAGATCATCCAGATCGGCGCGGCGCGCATCGTCAACAACAAATTGCTGCGGCAGGAGTGCTTCGAGCAGCTGGTCGACCCGCAGCGCAGCATTCCGCCGGAGACGATTCCCATCCACGGCATACGGCCCGAGATGGTGCGTGGCCAGCCCACCATCGAACAGGTGTTGCCGGCGTTCCACGCATTCGCGCAGGACACGGTGCTGGTGGCGCACAACGCCGCCTTCGACATGCGCTTCCTGCAGCTCAAGGAGGCTCAAACGGGGGTGCGGTTCGACCACCCGGTGCTCGACACCCTGCTGCTGTCGGCCGTGGTGCACCCCCACCAGGACTCGCATCGGCTCGAAGCGCTGGCCGAACGATTCAACATCACCGTCGTGGGCCGCCACACCGCCATGGGCGACGCCATGGTCACGGCCGATGCCTTCCTGCGACTGATCCCGCTGCTGGCCGAAAAAGGCATTCACACCCTGGGGCAGGCGCGAGAGGCGGCGCAGAAGACCTTTTACGCCCGCTTGAAGTATTGACCCCCCCGCGCCGCAGCCGGCGCGGGGGGAGTGGGGTCACATCCTGTAGCGGTGGCCCAGCACGCTCTGCAGCGACTGGACCACGGTGAAGGCGTCTTTGAGCTGGGTGCGTTCGAAATTCGACAGTTCGTCCAGGCGCAAGAAGTTGTCAGGGGCTTCGTCGGCGGCGATCTGGCGGGCCTGGTGCTGGATGCGCATGAACGCCAGGAATTCGAGCGCGTCGCGCAGGTCGCGGGCGCTCTGTTCGCTGATGGCCCCGCCCGACGCGGCGTCCAGCAGGCGGTCGTGGGTGTTGACCGCGGCGTTGCCGCCGGCCAGGGCGTACACGCGGGCCAGGTCGACGATGGGCACCACCCCGGTGTGTTTGAGGTCCACCGTTCCCTTGTGTTCGCCGCTGCGGATGGTGGCAATGCCTTTGAACAGGCCCAGCGGCGGCTGGTGCTGCAGCGCGTTGCCCACCATGTGGGCCAGGAACAGGGAGTTGCCCTGGGTGCGACGCAGCACGTCGTGCCGCAGCGTGTCGAGCAGCGCACTCTGGCCGTGGATGGCCCGCAGGTCGAAGAAGACGCAGGTCAGCATCAGCGCCTTGGGGTCGGGCGTGCTGGTCCAGCGCTCGAAGTGATCGGCCCACTGCTGGCGAGGCAGGCGCCACTGGTCGGTCATGGCCATCATTTCGCCGGGGCAATAGACGTAGCCGCAGGCGTTCAGTCCGTCGCACACCAAGGTGGCCAGTGCCTTGAAGTACTCGCCATGCAGGGCCGGGTCGTAGCGGTCGTCCAGCACCATGCAGTTGTCCTGGTCCGACTTGGCGGTCTGCTCGTTGCGCGCTTGCGAGCCGGCGGCCACCCAGACGTAGTCCACCGGTGGCGGGCCCAGTCGGGCCTCACCCAGTTGCAGCAGGCGCGTGGTGATGGCGTCGGTGATGGCGGTGACGATATGCCCGGTGCTGTAGGCGCTGGCCTCGGCCGCGGCCAGGCTTTTTTGCAGGTGCTGCACCTTGCGGCTGGCGGCTTGCAGACCCTCGACCGCGCTTTGCTTGTAGATGTCGCCCGCCAGGTAGACGGCCGAGGTGCTGTGTTGCTCGGTCAGATCGGTGGCGGTGATCATGCCGGCGATGCGCGGCCCGTCGAGCACCGGCACGTGGTGGATGTTGTGGCGCGCCATGAGCAGCAGCGCGTCGAACGCGGGGTTGCCCACGTCGATGCTCATGGGCGCGAGCGTGGCGATGTCGGCCACCGGGCGGCTGGTGTCCAGACCCGCGGCGATCACGCGGTTGCGCAGGTCGCGGTCGGTGATCAGGCCAAACAGGTGGTCTTGCTCGACGATCAGCACCGACGACACCCGTTGCGCGCTCATCAGCTGCGCCGCGTCGCGGATGCTGGTGTGGGGTGCCACGGTGATCGGCGCACGCCGGATGAGCGAGCGCACCGGGGTGGTCATGAGGTTCAGGGCCGGGTCGGCGTCGCCGTGCACACGGCGGCCGCTGCGCTGGTTTGCCCTGGAGGCGGGCAGCAGGTAAGTCAGGGCAGGGCTGTCCTGTCGCAGGGCGTCGAGGTCGGCGGCGTCGAGCCGGGCGATGTGACCATCGGTCAGTGCGCGCGCGTGGGTCGCGCCCAGTTCGTGGCCCAGCGACAGACCGAAAAACTCCCCGGGGGCCAGCGCGATCAGCGCCTGGTCCTGTTCGTCGAGCAGGCTCACCGAGCCCGACACGGCCCAGTGCAGTGCACCGCGCAAGCCGTCGCCATGAGCGACTTCCTGCCCGGCAACAACGTCCTGCACGGTCAGCTGGTCGAGCAGCTTTTGCCGACCGGCATCTGACAACCGGCCGAAGACCCGATGCGCTTGCAGACTTTCGGCCAAGAAGTGGGTAGAGGCAGGTGGTCGGGCCATGTGTGGAACCGGTGCGTGAACCAGGGTTGAACGATGCTACACCCGGGTGCTGGTGGCCCCGCCGGGTAAACCCGCAGCGGGTATGACCTGAGTCAGTCGAACCGCATTCAGCCCGGCAGAATTCGGTAAGCTCACCCCATCTTTTTGAGTGTTGGCATGTTGACTCTGATCCTGGCCCTCAAGGCCGTCACCGAAATCGCCTTGCTGGCCCTGCTGGGGCAAGGGCTGGTGGGCGTGTTGAGCGGGCAGGGCAGGGCCGGCAACCCGTTCTACCGGGTGTTGCAGGCGGTGGGGCAGCCTTTCGTTTCGCTGGCGCGGCGCTTGAGCCCGCGCTGGGTGGTGGACCGGCACGTGCCCCTGGTGGCCTTTGTGTTGCTGGCCTGGGCCTGGGTGGCGGTGACCATGGCCAAGGTGTCGGTGTGCGTGCAGATCGGGGTGGAGCAGTGCCGCTGAACGCCACCGGGCAGACGCTCTGGTTCCACGTCCGGCTGCGCGGGCTGCTGACCCTGGGTCTCCGGTCGTCGGCCATCCGGCTGGTCACGCAGCGGCTGGTCGATGTGCCCGACGACACGCACGCGCTGGCCTCGCTGGCCCACCTGCTGGCCACTCAGGGCCAACCGCAGGCCGCCGCAGAGCACCTGCGGCGCCTGCTGACCTTGCGCCCCGACGACGCCAGCGCCTGGTTCAACCTTGGGTACGTGCACGAACAGCTGGGCCAGGTGACCGATGCCGAGGTGGCGTTTGCGCGGGCGACACAGCTGGTGCCGGGCCTGGACCGCGCCTGGTACGGCCTGGGGCTGAGCCTGATCGGCCAGCAGCGGCTGGACGAGGCGGTGGCGGCGCTGCGCCGCGCCACCGAACTGCAACCGATGAGTCCACACGGCTGGTACCAGCTGGCCCGCGTGCACGCCCAGCGGCAAGAGCTGGAGCAGGCCGGCCGCATCATCGAGCACCTGCGCGGTTTCGAGCCGCGCGTGGCCGCGCAACTGGTGCGCGAAACCGGGCTGGGGACGGCCCCTGCGCCCACCTGAGGACCCTGCTGGCCATGCCCCACACCGCCCGCTACCAGCGTTACTGGCACAAGACCTTGCGGCTCACCGCCGTGCTCCTGCTGGTCTGGTTTGTCGTGAGCTTTGTTGTCACTTACTACGCCCGCGAACTGGACTTCGAGTTCCTGGGCTGGCCCTTCAGTTTCTGGATGGCCGCGCAAGGCTCGTTGCTGGTGTACGGACTCATCATTGCGTACTACGCCTGGGCCATGAACCGCCTGGACCGCGAGCACGGCGTGCAGGAGCCCACGGAGTGACGCGAACATGAGCACGCCGGGCGAGAGCAGGAGCGGCGGTCGCGCTTTCAAGCGCCAGCTCGACCGCGTTTACACCTGGTACGCCGGCGGCTTCTTTGTCTTCGTGCTGCTGCTGGCCGGGCTGGAGCAGCTGGGGGTGCCGCGCACCTGGATCGGTTTCATCTTCCTGCTCTCGACCATCCTGCTCTACGCGGTCATCGGCATCATGAGCCGCACCACCGACGCGACCGAGTACTACGTGGCCGGTCGCCGCGTGCCCGCGGTCTACAACGGCATGGCCACCGGGGCCGACTGGATGTCGGCCGCCTCGTTCATCGGTCTGGCCGGCACCCTGTACCTCAGCGGCTACAACGGCCTGGCTTTCATCATGGGCTGGACGGGTGGTTACTGCCTGGTGGCGTTGTTGCTGGCGCCGTACCTGCGCAAGTTCGGCCAGTTCACCATCCCCGACTTTCTGGGCGAACGCTACGGCGGCAACTGGCCGCGCCTGCTGGGCATCGCCGCCGCCATTTTGTGTTCCTTCACCTACGTGGTCGCCCAGATCTACGGCGTGGGCCTGATCACCTCGCACCTGACCGGCGTGGCCTTCGAGCTGGGCGTGTTCCTCGGGCTGGGCGGCATCCTGGTGTGTTCGTTCCTGGGGGGCATGCGCGCGGTGACCTGGACCCAGGTCGCGCAGTACATCATCCTGATCGTGGCCTACCTCATCCCGGTGGTGTGGCTGTCGGTCAAACAGACCGGTGCGCCGGTGCCGCAGCTGATCTACGGCTTCCAGCTGGAGAAGGTCACCGCCAAGGAAAAGCTGCTGACGCACGACCCCAAGGAGCTGGAAGTGCGCGAACTGTTCCGCCAGCGCGCCGAAACCCTGACGAAAAAGCTGCAGGACCCGGCGGCGGCGCTGGTGGCCGACAAGGCCGCGGCCGAGGCCCACCTGTCGGCCCTGCGCCAGGCCAACGCCACGTCCGCGGCCATCTCCGCCGCCGAAAAAACACTGTCGGCTCTGCCGCGCGACAGCGCCTCGGCCCGCATCACCTGGACCCGCGAGCGCGACGCCGCCGAACTCAAGTCGCGCCCCCTCAACGGCATGGCGCCGCATGCCCAGCAGTACCTGGGCGACCCGCACGGCGATGCGCCGGCCAGGCAGGCTTTCGATGCCTCGCGCCGCAACTTCCTGGCGCTGGTCTTCTGCCTCATGGTCGGCACGGCGGCCTTGCCGCACATCCTCATGCGCTACTACACGACGCCGTCGGTGCGCGAGGCGCGTCAGTCGGTGACCTGGTCCCTGTTCTTCATCTTCCTGCTGTACGTCACCGCGCCCGCGCTGGCGGTGCTGGTCAAGTACGAGGTCTTCCACACTGTGGTGGGCACGCCGCTGGACCGGCTGCCGCAGTGGGTGGCGTCTTGGAACCAGGTCGACGCCAGCTTGATGTCCATCACCGACATCAACCTCGACGGCATCCTGCAGCTCAACGAAATCACCATCGGAGGCGACATCGTCGTGCTGGCCACGCCCGAAATCGGCGGGCTGCCGTACGTGGTTTCGGCCCTGGTGGCCGCTGGCGGTCTGGCGGCCGCGCTCTCAACCGCCGACGGTCTGCTGCTCACCATTGCCAACGCGCTCTCGCACGACCTGTACTACAAGATGATCGATCCCAACGCGTCCACCGCGCGGCGGGTGACGATCTCCAAGGTGTTGCTGCTGGTCGTGGCCCTGGCGGCCGCCTATGTGGCGGCGCAGAAGCCGGCGGACATCCTGTTCCTGGTGTCGGCGGCGTTCTCGTTTGCCGCGGCGGCGTTTTTCCCGGCGCTGGTGTTGGGCATCTTCTGGAAACGCACCACCGGCGTGGCCGCCGCGCTGGGCATGATCGCCGGCCTGGGCGTGACCTCGTACTACATGGTCGTCACCCAGCCCTGGCTGCGGGAGGTGTTCGGCATCACCTCACCCGTCCACCTGTGGTGGGACATCCTGCCCATATCGGCCGGTGTCTTTGGCGTGCCGGTGGGTTTTGCGGTGACCATCCTCGTCAGCCTGGTCACGCCACCACCCAGCGCCAAGGCGCAGGAACTGGTGGAATACGTGCGCTACCCGCACCGCCACAACGGCTGAGCGCCTGGCCGGACGGTCAGATTTGGCCGGCTGGCCAGAATTTGCTAGAATCGCGGGCTTGCCTTGCTGCACCCCAATCAGACGCTGGGGGCAGCTGTTCATCAGAAACCGGAGCCTCACAGGCCCGGTGTCATCCACAAGGAGAGTCTATGCGTCATTACGAAATCGTTTTGCTGATCCACCCGGACCAAAGCGAACAGGTTCCGGCCATGCTGGAGCGCTACAAGGGCATGATCACCACCGGCGGTGGCAAGATCCACCGTGTTGAAGACTGGGGTCGCCGTCAACTGGCTTATCAGATCAACAAGCTGTCCAAGGCCCACTACCTGTGCGTCAACATCGAAGCCGATCAGGCTGTGATGGGCGAACTGGAACACGCGTTCAAGTTCAACGACGCCGTGCTGCGCCACCTGACCGTGCAGAAGAAGAAGGCCGAAACCGGTCCTTCGAGCATGATGAAGGCGGTCGAGCGCGAAGAGGCCCGCAAGCTGCAACCTGAGCAGCGCGAGTCCCGCGAGCAGCGCGCCGAAGCCTGACACGGGGCGTGACAACGCCAGCGGGTAACCAGCTTCAATTGCTCGCCGCGGTGGTGCAGGTTCAAAGCCTGCGCTACACCCCGGCCGGCATCCCGGTGATCAACCTCGTGCTCGAACACGAGTCCACGGTCACCGAGCTGGACACCCCCCGACTGGTGAAACTGCAACTGAAGGCCGTGGCCTTCGGTGCCCGAGCCGAAGCAATGTCCCGTCAGGGGCTTGAATGGGTGGGCCAGTTTCACGGGTTCCTGGCGAATGCACGCAACGGCAAAGGCGTCGTGTTCCATATCCAAGATTTCAGCAAGACATAGGAAAGGCCCATCATGGCTGCACCCAAGCGTTTCAACAAAGACAAGCGCCCCAAGCGCAACACCCAATCGCTGCTGTTCAAGCGCAAGCGTTTCTGCCGCTTCACCGTGGCCAACGTCGAAGAAGTGGACTACAAGGACGTGGACGTCCTGCGCGACTTCATCGCTGAAAACGGCAAGATCATCCCCGCGCGTTTGACCGGCACCCGTGCCATCTACCAGCGCCAGGTCACCACCGCCATCAAGCGTGCTCGCTTCCTGGCCATGCTGCCCTACAGCGACCAGCACCGCGTCTGATCGGGAGAGACTCATATGCAAATCATTCTGCTCGACAAAGTTGTCAACCTCGGCGCCCTGGGCGATGTGGTCAAGGTCAAGGACGGCTACGCCCGTAACTTCCTGATCCCCTCTGGCCGTGCCCGCCGCGCCACCCAGTCCGCCATCGCCGAATTCGAAGCCCGCCGCGCCGAGCTCGAAAAAGTGGCCGCTGCCAAACTGGCCGAAGCCCAAGCCCTGGGTGAGAAGCTCGCCGCCGTGGCACTCAAGCTGTCCCAGAAGGCCGGCGTGGACGGCCGCCTGTTCGGTTCCGTCACCAACCACGACGTGTCCAAAGAGCTGAACAAGCAGGGCTTCAAGGTCGCCAAGGCCCAGGTGCGCATGCCCAACGGTCCGCTCAAGAACGTGGGCGACTACACCGTGAGCGTGAACCTGCACACCGACGTGACCGTCGATGTGGCCGTGACGGTGCTGGGCGAAACCGCCTGACCACGCCACACCCGGCCATGTGCCGGAAACAGAAGCCGCCGCCTCCGGGTCGGCGGCTTTTTTTTCGGCGCTCGGCGTCGCCAGTTGTCCTGCACAACCCACCGCTGATGCACCGCTTGTCCACAGACTTGTCCCATGACAACGCGGCACCCGCGGCGTACCATCCCTGTTTGATCTGAGCGCCCATGTCCGACGTGTACTCCACTCCCCCGTCCGCTTTCGATGCCGGTCTGGACGACGCCGATTTCGGCACGACCGATCGGCAGATCGCCCAGTTGCGTGTGCCGCCTCACTCCATTGAGGCCGAATCCAGTGTGCTGGGCGGCTTGCTGCTGGACAACGGCGCGTGGGACCGTGTGGCCGATCTGGTCAACGACTCCGATTTCTACCGCTATGAACACCGGCTGACGTACTCGGCGATTGCCACCCTGGTCAACGCCAGCAAGCCGGCCGACGTGGTGACGGTATATGAGCACCTGCAGAACCTGGGCAAGGCCGACGAAGCCGGTGGCTTGGCCTATCTGAACTCGCTGGCGCAGTACGTGCCCAGCGCGGCGAACATCCGCCGTTATGCCGAGATCGTGCGCGAGCGCGCGATCCTGCGCAAACTGGTGGCCGCCAGCGACGAGATCGCCACCAACGCCTTCAATCCGCAGGGCCGACCGGTCGCCAAGATCCTCGACGAAGCCGAGCAGAAGATCTTCAAGATCGGCGAAGAAGGTTCGCGGATGAAAGAGGGCTTCCAGGGCATGGACACCCTGGTGGTGGACCTGCTGGACCGCGTGCAGGAGATGGCCGACAACCCGATGGACGTCACCGGCGTGCCCACCGGGTTCATCGACCTCGACCGCATGACCTCGGGTCTGCAAGCCGGTGACCTGGTGGTGCTGGCGGCGCGTCCCTCCATGGGCAAGACGGCCTTTGCCGTTAACATTGCCGAGCACGTGGCCCTCAACGAGGGGCTGCCGGTGGCGGTGTTCTCCATGGAAATGGGCGCTTCGCAGCTGGCGGTGCGTATCGTGGGTTCCATCGGCCGCATCAACCAGGGCCACTTGCGCACGGGCAAGCTCACCGACGACGAATGGCCGCGGCTGACCGAGGCGATCGAGAAGCTGCGCACCGTCTCGCTGCACATCGACGAAACGCCGGGTCTGACGCCCAGCGAACTGCGGGCCAATGCGCGGCGCCTGGCGCGGCAGTGCGGCAAGCTCGGTCTGATCGTGGTCGACTACCTGCAGCTGATGAGCGGTTCCAGCGCGGCCGGGGGCGATAACCGCGCCACCGAGCTGGGCGAAATCTCCCGGGGTCTGAAGATGCTGGCCAAGGAGTTGCAGTGTCCGGTGATCGCGCTGTCTCAGCTCAACCGCTCGGTCGAACAACGCACCGACAAGCGCCACATGATGAGCGATCTGCGCGAATCTGGCGCCATCGAGCAGGACGCGGATATCATCATGTTCATTTATCGCGACGAGTACTACAACAAGGAGACCTGCAAATAGCCCGGCGTGGCCGAGATCATCATCGGCAAGCAGCGCAACGGTCCGACGGGCACGGTCAAACTGACTTTTATGAACCACCTGACGCGTTTTGAAAGCATGGCTGGCGGCGGCGATTTCTGAAACAGTGGCTTTACCCCAATAAAAAACCCGGCAGCGCCGGGTTTTTTATTGGGTTACGGAGCGCGCCGTGTCAGAGCACTTCGCTGGCGTAGTCGGCCAGGCGCGAACGCTCACCGCGCGCCAGCGTGATGTGTCCACCGTGCGGCCAGCCCTTGAACCGGTCCACCGCGAAGGTCAGGCCCGATGAGCCTTCGGTCAGGTAGGGCGTGTCGATCTGCGCCAGGTTGCCCATGCAGATGATCTTGGTGCCCGGCCCCGCGCGGGTGATCAGCGTCTTCATCTGCTTGGGCGTCAGGTTCTGTGCCTCGTCGATGATGACGTACTTGTTCATGAAGGTGCGACCGCGCATGAAGTTCATGCTCTTGACCTTGATGCGGCTGCGGATCAACTCGTTGGTGGCGGCGCGCCCCCACTCGCCTGCGTTGCCGCCGTCGCCCTTGGCCAGGAACTCCAGGTTGTCGTCCAGCGCACCCATCCACGGCCCCATCTTTTCTTCTTCGGTGCCGGGCAGAAAGCCGATGTCCTCACCCACGCTCACGGTGGCGCGGGTCATGATGATCTCGGTATACCGGCGGTCGTCCAGCACCTGGGTCAGGCCACTGGCCAGAGCCATCAGCGTCTTGCCGGTGCCGGCGGTGCCGGCCAGTGTCACAAAGTCCACCTCCGGGTCCATCAGCAGATTGAGCGCGAAATTCTGTTCGCGGTTGCGGCTGGTCACGCCCCAGACGGCGTTCTTGAGGTGGGTGTAGTCCTTGAGCGTCTTGAGCACCGCCGTCTTGTCGCGGATCTCGGTCACCCGGGCGTACAGCGAGGGCTCGCCCGGCGCTTCGAAGTACACAAACTGGTTGATGTAGAACTGCGCCACCGCCGGTCCGCTCACGCGGTAGAAGGTGTGGCTACCGCTTTGCCAGCTCTCGATGGTCTTGCTCTGACGCGTCCAGAAGTCCTGCGGCAACGCCAGCGCTCCCGAGTACAGCAGTTCGCCATCGTCCAGTGTCTTGTCGTTCTGGTAGTCGTCGGCGGCCAGTCCCAGGGCGCGCGCCTTCACCCGCATGTTGATGTCCTTGGACACCAGGATCACTTCGCGCTGTGGGTACTTGTCGCGCAGGGCTTGCACCACGCCCAGGATCTGGTTGTCGGCCTTGCCTTGTGGCAGGCTGGTGGGCAACTGGGCGTCCAGCGGCTCGGTCTGGAAGAACAGCAGGCCACGGGCCGTGCTGTGGCCGGTGGCCGACAGCTTGAGTCCCTTGGTCATGTCGCCGCCAGCCTGGGCGGCCAGTGCGTCCAGCGTGCGGCTGGTCTGGCGGCCGTTGCGGGCCACCTCGGTCATGCCCTTCTTGTGACCGTCGAGTTCCTCCAGCACGATCATGGGCAGGAAGATGTCGTGTTCCTCGAAGCGGAACAGGCTCATGGGGTCGTGCAGCAGCACGTTGGTGTCGAGCACAAAAAGACGGGCCAAGCCGTTGGGGGTGCTGCTCTTGCGCTGGTTGGGACGGCGCGGCGCGGCCGGTGCGGCGCCGCGTTCGATGGCTTGGGGGCTTGGGGCGACAGGGACTGCGGGCGCGTCGCGCTGCACAACTGCCGGCGCCTGTACTGGTGCTGTGGCCAAGTCGGCCGCCACGCTCGCGGTGGCTTTGCGCGGCCGGTTGCGGGAGCCGCTCTTGGTTGTCGCAGGGGTCGGTGCTGCGGATGCGGCTACCAACGGGGCTGAGGCAGAACGCCCAGACGCGGCGCGCTCCGGCTCGGGCAACATGTCCAGCGTTTCTTCGGTGCCTTTGAGGGTGTATGCGTCCGGGGCGAGCAGGGCAGCACGTTTGGCGGGGGCAGGGGGCAGTGGCATGGAATGCGTGGACCTTCAGCGCGGGGCTGGAAAACAAAAAGCCGCCGGGAGGACCGGGCGGCTTTTCGGGCTGCGGAACGCAGGTGAGGTGGGGATGGCGATGGGACTTCCCAATGTCATGAACCCATTATGCACGAGCGCTGTGACGCGCCCGATGGGAGCCAATGCGAGGTGTCAGGCGGCTTTCTTCAGGGCCTTGACGGCCTTGAGCACTTCTTCCACGTGACCCGGGACTTTGAGTCCGCGCCACTCTTGCTTCAGGACACCATCGGCTCCGATCAGGAAGGTGCTGCGCTCAATGCCCTTGACCTTCTTGCCGTACATGATCTTGTTCTTGACCACGCCGAACATGTGGCACATCTTCTCTTCCGTGTCGGCGATCAGCTCGAACGGCAGTTCCAGCTTGGTCTTGAAATCGTCGTGCGACTTCATGTTGTCGCGTGACACGCCAAACACCTGGGCACCCGCCTTGACGAAGTCTTTGTACTTGTCACGGAACTGCATGGCCTCGGTCGTGCAGCCAGGGGTGTTGTCCTTGGGGTAAAAATACAGCACCACGGTCTGGCCGACGTGGGTCTGGTTGCTGACTTTGATGCCGCCGGTGGCCAGGGCTTCAAATTCGGGAATGGGTTTGTTGACAACGACTGCCATACTGCGTGGGCCCCTGACGTAAGTTGGTGGTGATTCGTTGGCTTCCCGGCTGCTTCAGGCAGGGCCACCGGATCGGCCGATCACGGGAGCCTGCTCGGCAGGAAACAATCCGGTATTTTAACCCGAACGACTGTTTCAGGCTACCCGGGGCAGGAGCCGATCAGTCACCGATGAGCAGTGCCGCTGTCACTCGACGGCCTTCACCCGCCAGGATGTTGTAGGTCCGACAGGCCGCCGCGGTGTCCATGGTCTCCACCCCGATGCGTTGTGCGATCAGGCTTTGCAGCAATGCGGCGCGGGCAAAACGCAGCCGCGTGCCGCTTCCGAAAAGCACCAGCTCGGGCCGGTGCGCCAGCAGGGCCTCAAAGTGCTCCGGTGTCAGTTCGTCGAAGCGCCCGCAATTCCAGGGCGTCACACCGTCGGTGGAACTGAGCACCAGGCTGCTGCTGTGGCGCTGGCCGTTGATCGTGACCCAGTCTCCGCCGTAAGCGGTGATGGCGTACAGGTCCGCTTTGTCGGCGTGCAGTTTCATGGCGGGAGGGGCTGTTAGGGGTTCGCGCTGGCCCGGAAGCGGTGCGTATCTGTGGTCAAATTGCAGGTTTTCCCTGCGAGCGCTGCGTAATATAGCCGCGAGCGCCCGGCAGGCCAGTTGACCGCGCTGTTCGTCATCCCCGGAGGGAGGGACTTTGAAGACCATCCATAAATCCGCCAAGCTGGCCAATGTGCTCTACGACGTGCGGGGCCCGATCGTTGAGGCGGCCAAGCAGATGGAGGACGAGGGCCAGAAGATCATCAAGCTGAACATCGGCAACCTCGCGCCGTTCGGCTTTGACGCCCCCGAAGAGATCCAGCAGGACATGATCCGCAACCTGCCCAACTCGGCCGGTTACTCGGACAGCAAAGGCATCTTCGCGGCCCGCAAAGCGGTGATGCATTACACCCAGCAGCAAGGCGTGCAGGGTGTGACGCTGGAAGATATTTACCTGGGCAACGGCGCCAGCGAGCTGATTGTGATGGCGGCCAACGCGTTGCTGGACAACGGCGACGAACTGCTGGTGCCATCGCCCGACTACCCGCTGTGGACGGCGGCGACCAGCCTGTCGGGCGGCACGCCGGTGCACTACCGCTGCGACGAGGACAACGGCTGGCAGCCCGATCTGGCCGACATGCGCGCCAAGATCACGCCGCGCACCAAGGGCATCGTGGTCATCAACCCGAACAACCCCACGGGCGTGCTCTACAGCGACGAACTGCTCAAGGGCATCGTGGCGCTGGCGCGTGAGTTCGGCCTGGTGTTGCTGGCCGACGAGGTGTACGACAAGGTGTTGTACGAGGGCGTGACGCACACCGCCATGGCCAGCTTGTCGACCGATGTGCTGACCCTGACTTTCAACTCGCTGTCCAAGGCCTACCGTTCCTGCGGCTATCGCGCGGGCTGGATGGTGATCTCGGGCCCCAAGGAAATCGCCAAGGACTTCATCGAAGGCCTGAACATGCTGGCCAACCTCAAGCTGGGTTCCAACGTGCCGGGCCAGTGGGCGATCCAGACCGCGCTGGGCGGCTATCAGAGCATCAACGACCTGGTCAAGGAAGGTGGGCGCCTGCGCCGGCAACGCGACCTGGCCTATGCGCTGATCACCGCGATTCCGGGCGTGACCTGCGTCAAGCCGCAGGCCGCGCTGTACATGTTCCCGCGGCTGGACCCCAAGATTTACCCGATCCCGGACGACCGCCAGTTTTTCATGGAAGTGCTGCGCGCCACCCGCGTGATGCTGGTACAGGGCTCGGGCTTCAACTACCCGGACAACCAGCATTTCCGCATCGTGTTCCTGCCGCACGAGGACGACCTGCGCGAGGCCATCAACCGCCTGGCGCGGTTCCTGGAGGGCTGGCGGCAGCGCAACGGCACCTGAGCCACCGCATCAATGGAGGGCGGTTTGGTCATCAACGGATGGCCGCTCTCCCCGCATCATTTGGAGGGTGCCAGGCACCCGATTTTTCTGAAGTGACACAAAGCATGAAACCGATCCAAGTAGGCCTGCTGGGCATTGGCACCGTGGGCAGCGGCACGTTCAACGTGCTCCAGCGCAACCAGGAAGAGATCCAGCGCCGCGCCGGCCGCGGCATTGAAATCACCATGGTGGCCGACCTGGACGTGGCGCGTGCCCAGTCCATCGTCGGACCGGACGTGAAGGTGGTCAACGACGCACGCGCCGTGATCGCCAACCCCGAGATCGACATCGTCATCGAACTCATCGGCGGCTACGGCATCGCCAAGGCCCTGGTGCTCGAAGCGATCGCCGCCGGCAAGCACGTGGTCACCGCCAACAAGGCGCTGCTGGCCGTGCACGGCACCGAGATTTTTGCCGCAGCGTCCGCCAAGGGCGTGATGGTGGCGTTCGAAGCAGCCGTGGCCGGTGGCATTCCCATCATCAAGGCGCTGCGCGAAGGCCTGACCGCCAACCGCATCCAGTGGATCGCCGGCATCATCAATGGGACGACGAACTTCATCCTGTCCGAGATGCGCGACAAGGGCCTGGACTTCGACGTGGTGCTCAAAGACGCACAGCGTCTGGGCTACGCCGAAGCCGACCCGACCTTCGACATCGTGGGCGTGGACGCGGCGCACAAGGCCACGCTGATGAGCGCCATCGCCGTCGGCATCCCGGTACAGTTCGACAAGGCCTACGTGGAAGGCATCACCAAGCTGGGCGCGGCCGACATCAAGTACGCCGAACAGCTGGGCTACCGCATCAAGCTGCTGGGCATCACCAAGCGCACCGCCCAGGGCGTGGAGCTGCGCGTGCACCCCAGCCTGGTGCCGGCCAAGCGGCTGATCGCCAACGTGGAAGGCGCGATGAACGCGGTGGTGGTGCACGGCGACGCCGTGGGCACCACGCTGTACTACGGCAAGGGCGCGGGCAGCGAGCCGACCGCCTCGGCCGTGATCGCCGACCTGGTGGACATCACCCGGCTGCACACGGCCGACCCGCTGCACCGCGTGCCGCACCTGGCTTTCCAGCCCGATGCGATGAGCGATGTGGCCGTGCTGCCGATGAGCGAAGTCGTGACCAGCTACTACCTGCGCCTGCGCGTGGCCGACGAAGCCGGCGTCCTGGCCCAGGTGACTGGTCTGCTGGCCGGCGCCGGTGTGAGCATCGATGCGGTGCTGCAGCGCGAAGCCGATGAAGTGGGCGGCGAGGGCGCGACCTCGACCGACCTGATCATCCTCACCCACGACACGCGCGAAGGCACGATGAACGATGTGATGGCGCAGATGCAGGCCCTGCCCAGCGTGCTGGCGCCGATCACCCGCATCCGCAAAGAAGAGTTGAACTGACCCCCCGCGTCGCCTGCGGCGCCACCCCCTAGGGGGCAATGCCTGTGGCCCGGCGAAGCCGGTTCCACGGCATTCTGGAACGCACCCCCTCTGTCGGAGCGTTTCCGCTGATGAATCGGAACTGACATGCAATACCTCTCGACCCGCGGCCACCCGGACCGCAAGCGTTTCTGCGAAATCCTGCTCGAAGGCCTGGCGCCCGACGGCGGTCTGTACCTGCCCGAGGCCTACCCGCAGGTCGACGCGGCCACGCTGACGCGTTGGCGTTCGGTGCTGGCCGAGCAGGGCTACGCCGCGCTGGCGTTTGAGGTGTTGTCGCTCTACATCGACGACATCCCGGCCCCCGATCTGAAAGCGCTGTGCGCCAAGACCTACACGGCCGACGTGTTCGGCTCCACGGAAATCGTGCCGCTGACCACGCTGGAGCCCGGTTTCCACCTCGAAGCCTTGTCCAACGGCCCGACGCTGGCCTTCAAGGACATGGCCATGCAGCTGCTGGGCAACCTGTTCTAGTACTAACTGGCGCGCCGCGGTGAGCAGCTCAACATCCTGGGCGCCACCAGTGGCGACACCGGCAGCGCGGCCGAGTACGCCATGCGCGGCAAGCAGGGTGTGCGCGTCTTCATGCTCAGCCCGCACGGCCGCATGAGCCCGTTCCAGCAGGCACAGATGTTCAGCCTGATGGACGCCAA
>NZ_JBPCSJ010000051.1:0-5809 GCF_051007235.1 Hydrogenophaga sp.
CACCACCGGCGCGTCGGGCAGCGAGCCGTCGGCGTTCCAGGGCTTGGAGATCATGTTGATCACATCCATGCGGAAGCCGTCCACACCCTTGTCGAGCCAGAAGCGCATCACGTCGTAGACCTCGGCGCGCAGGCGCGGGTTCTCCCAGTTCAGGTCCGGCTGCTTGCGGCTGAACATATGCAGGTAGTACTCGCCGGTCGGCTCATTCCATTCCCACACCGAGCCGTTGAAGGCGGCCTCCCAGTTGGTCGGTGGTGTGCCGTCTGCTTTCGGTTCGCGCCAGATGTAGTAGTCGTGGAACGGGTTGTCGCGGCTTTTGCGAGCCTCTTTGAACCAGCGGTGCTCGTCCGAACTGTGGTTGACGACCAGGTCCATCACCAGCCGGATGCCGCGCGCGTGCATCGCCGCGAGCAAGGTGTCGAAGTCGGCCATGGTGCCGAACTCGGGCGCGATGGCGCGGTAGTCGCTGATGTCGTAGCCGTTGTCGTCCTGCGGCGAGGCATAGACCGGCGAGAGCCACACCACGTTCACGCCCAGGGCCTGCAGGTGGTCGAGTTTGGACGTGATGCCTGGCAGGTCGCCGATGCCGTCGCCGTTGCTGTCGCAGAAGCTGCGTGGGTAGATCTGGTAGACGACGCTGCGTTTCCAGTCGGCCTTGTGCGGCGTCATGGGCGTTGCAGCCAGAGCTGCTGGTACGGTTGTAGGGCAAGGCCGGTGCGCAGCTCGAAGCCACCGCCACCGACCAGGTCCACCATCTGCGCCGGCAGGGCGGCCAGCACGGCGGCGTCCACCGCCTGCACCTGTTCGCTGAAGTTGGCCAGCACCAGCACGGCGCCCGCGCCCTGGCCGCGCTGGAAGCCCAGCACCGCCGGGTTCTGCGTCCAGAACGGGGTGAGCGCGCCGCCCGCCAGCACCGTCAGGTGGCGGCGCAGGCCGACCAGGTGCGTCAGGCCGCCGAACATGCGGCCGGCGGGGGTGCTCGGATCGTGGCGCTGCGCGTAGCGCGCGGCGTCGCGCGGCGGGCGGTGCAGCCAGCGGCTGTCTGTGGCCTTGTGTGCGTCCTGGTGCCAGCCGTGGTCGTTGAGCGTGGCGACCTCGTCGCCCAGGTAGATCAGCGGGATGCCGCCGCTGGCCAGCACCATGCCGTACAGCAGCAGCAGGCGCGCGATGCCGTGCACGTCGCCCTGTTCCACGCCGCAGAGCGAGGCGGCGGTGCCGCTGATGCGGCAGTCGCCCGTGGCCGGGTTGTCCTGGAAGGGTTCGCCGCGCGCGAAGCTGCCGGGGAAGCGGTTGACGAAGAACTTGTTGAGGAACTGGCGGTGGGCGAAGCCGTCGATGCCGAAGTGGACGGCGTCTTCGTCGGCGAAGGTCCAGCCGATGTCGTCGTGGCTGCGCACGTAGTTGACCCAGGCGGTGTGCGCGGGCAGGGCGTGGCGGTGTTCCAGCGCGTGCTGCAGCAGGTTCACCTCGCGCGTGGCCAGCGAATTCCACAGCAGCGCCATCTGCAGCGGGTTGTACGAGACCTGGCACTCCTCGGGCGAGATGTAGCCGGCCACGTCGTCGGGGTGCACGATGGCCTCGCTCTTGAACAGCAG
This sequence comes from Hydrogenophaga sp., assembly GCF_051007235.1. Classification (GTDB taxonomy): domain Bacteria; phylum Pseudomonadota; class Gammaproteobacteria; order Burkholderiales; family Burkholderiaceae_C; genus Hydrogenophaga. The sequence goes on from NZ_JBPCSJ010000051.1 coordinate 1,596, forward strand.
CGAGGGCGCGCCGATGCGGCACAGCGCGTTGTAGGCGCGCAGCAGGTGGTGCGCCTCGGGCAGGTTTTCACACGGCGTGCCGGGGCGTTTCCAGACGAAGGCCACCGCGTCCATGCGCAGGAAGTCCACACCCAGGTTGGCGATGAACAGCATTTCGCGCGCCATGGCGGTGAACACCGCCGGGTTGCTGTAGTTCAGGTCCCACTGGTAGGTGTGGAAGGTGGTCCAGATCCAGCGGCCGTCGGGCAGCTGCGTGAACGCGCCGGGGTGCTCGTCGGGGAAGATCTCGCGCACCGTCTGTTCGTACACGTCGGGCTCGGTGCGGTCCGGGAAGATCCAGTAATAGCCGCAGTGTTCGGCGTCGCCGGCCGCGGCTTTTTGCGCCCATTCGTGCTCGTCGGACGTGTGGTTGAACACGAAGTCCAGCACCGGGGAGATGCCCGCCTGCCGCAGTGCGGTGAACAACTGGCGCAGCTGGTCCATGCTGCCCAGCGCCGGGTCGGTCTCGCGGTAGCTGCTGACCGCGTAGCCGCCGTCGTTGTGCGGTTGCGGGCACCGGTAGGGCGGCATCAGGTGCAGGTAGGTCAGGCCCAGTTCGTTCTTCAGGTACGGGATCTGCTCCTGCACGCCCTTGAAGCCCCCGGCCCACAGGTCGGCGTAACAGACGCCGCCCAGCATCTGATTGGAGGCGAACCAGTCGGGGGACTGCTCGCGCTGGGCGTCCAGCGCCTGCAGGTCGGCCGGGCGTTCGCTCCAGCCCTCGTAGGCCACGCGCAGCAGGTTCTCCACCACCTGCTCGAAGTCGGGCCGGTCGCCGTACAGGTGCGAGAGTTCGCGCACCAGGCGGGGGCCGTGCACCGATAACCGTTGGGCGAAGGCGGTCCAGTGGGGTTGGGCGCGCAGGGACTGGGCGAGACGGTGTTCGATGCGGTCGAGCATGGGGGTGGGCGAAAGGATCAGGTCATGACACTGGGCGCGTCCATGCCCGTGTGGTGGCGGATGCGGGCCACGGCTTCGGCCAGCGCGACCAGCGGTGCCAGGGCTTCCTGTGCCGGGATGTCCTGCCGGGCGGCATCGGGTTCGTGGCGTTCCAGGTAGACGCGCAGCGTGGCGCCTTCGGTGCCGGTGCCCGAGAGGCGGAACACCACGCGCGAAGAGTCTTGCAGCACGACGCGCACGCCTTGTTTCTGGCTGACCGATCCGTCGACGGGGTCGGTGTACGAAAAGTCATCCGCCCACGCGATGGGCTGACCCGCGACCGTGCTGCCGCCCAGCGCCGCCAGCTTGGCACGCAGTTCCGCCATCAGGGCGTTGGCCTGTTCAGTGGGGATGCCGTCGTAGTCGTGACGCGAATAGACGCAGCGGCCGTGTGCGGACCACAGGCCGCGCACCAGCTGCTCGACCGACTGGCCGGTCACGGCCACCAGGTTGAGCCAGAACAGCACGGCCCACAGGCCGTCTTTTTCGCGCACGTGGTCCGAGCCGGTGCCGTAGCTTTCTTCGCCGCAGAGCGTGATCTGGCCAGCGTCCAGCAGGTTGCCGAAGAACTTCCAGCCCGTCGGCGTTTCGTAGCAGGCGATGCCCAGCGCCTTCGCCACGCGGTCGACCGCGGTGGAGGTGGGCATGGAGCGCGCCACGCCGGCCAGGCCTTTGGCGTAGCCCGGCACCTGGGTCGCGTGCGCGGCCAGCACCGCCAGGCTGTCGGACGGCGAGACGATGAAGCGCCGGCCCAGGATCATGTTGCGGTCGGCGTCGCCGTCGGACGCAGCGCCCATGTCGGGCGCGTCGGGCCCCATCAGGTGGGCGATCAGGTCGTCGGCGTAAGCGGGGTTGGGGTCGGGGTGCAGGCCGCCGAAGTCTTCCTTGGGTTCGGCGTGCACCACGGTGCCGGCCGGCGCGCCCAGCTCGCCCTCGATGATGGCCTTGGCGTACGGCCCACCCACCGCCCACATGGCGTCGTAGCGCAGGCGGAAGCCGCTGGCGAAGAGCCGGCGGATGGCGTCGAAGTCGAACAGCTCGCGCAGCACGGCGGCGTGGTCGGCCACCGGGTCGATCACCTCGATCGCCATGCCGTCCATCGTGTGCGTGCCCAGGGTGTCGAGCGGGATGTCGGCGGCGTTGCTCAGGCGGTACTGGGTGAGCGTCTGTGTGCGCTCGTGGATCGCCTGCGTCAGCTTCTCGGGCGCCGGGCCGCCGTTGGTGGCGTTGTACTTGATGCCGAAGTCGCCGTCCGGTCCGCCCGGGTTGTGGCTGGCCGAGAGGATGATGCCGCCGTTGGCGCCGCGCCGGCGGATCACCGCGCTGGTGGCCGGCGTGGAGAGGATGCCGCCCTGGCCTACCAGCACCTGGGCGTAACCGCGCGCGGCCGCCATCTTCAGGATGGTCTGCACCGCCGTCCGGTTGTGGAAGCGGCCGTCGCCCCCCAGCACCAGGGTCTGGCCCGTGGCCGGCGCGTCGCCGTGCAGCACGTCGAACAGGGCCTGGACGAAGTTCTCCAGGTAGTGCGGCTGCTGGAACACGGTGACCTTCTTGCGCAGGCCGGAGGTGCCGGGCAGCTGGCCGGCGAAAGGGGTGGTGGTGACGGTCTGGATGCTCATGGGGACTCCTGTGGCGACACGTTATTCAAGGGCCAGAGTGCTCCGGCCGCAGGCGCCAGTGTCGCCCAAGCCGGGCGTCGGTCCAGTTGGTCAGGGGCGCTGCAGGAACAGGCCTCCGTAGGCGTCGCACTGCACGCCGTCGCCGTCGAGGCGGCCGCCCGCCAGGCCACTGCCGTTCAGCACCGAGGCGCCGCGCCAGTCGTCGGGCAGGGCCAGCCGTGCGGGCCGGTCGCTGAAATTGAAAACGCACAGCAGGGTCTGCTGCGCATGGCCGCGCACGAAGGCCAGCAGCTGCGGGTCGGCGGGCAGCAGGCCCAGGCTACCGTCGCGCAGGGCCACTTGCTGACGGCGCCAGTGCAGCAGTCGGGTGAAGAAGGTCAGCATCGAGTCCTGCGCACCGGCCTGGCGGTCCACCGCCAGCGCGTGGTGCGGATCGGGCACGGGCAGCCAGGGCTGGTCGCCGGTGGTGAAGCCAGCGTGTGCGGCATCGGCCTGCCAGGGCATGGGTGTGCGGCAGCCGTCGCGGCCTTTGAACTCCGGCCACATGGTGATGCCGTACGGGTCCTGCAGGTCTTCGAAGCGCAGTTCCGCTTCGGGCAGGCCCAGTTCTTCGCCCTGGTAGAGGCAGACCGTGCCGCGCAGGCTGGCCTGGAAGGCGGCGGCCAGGCGCAGCAGGCGCGGGTCGGGGTGCGGTCCGCCCCAGCGCGTGGCCGAGCGCACCACGTCGTGGTTGGACAGGGCCCAGCAGGGCCAGCCATCGCCCACGATGTCGTTGAAGCGCAGCAGGAATCCGTGCAGGAAGGGCGCGTCGTGCGCCTCGCCCAGCAGGTCGAAGCAGTAGGCCATGTGCAGCCGTCGTTCACCGTTCGGGCCGCCGGAGGTGTATTCGGCGACCCGCGCGAGCCCGTCGTCGTCGCCGATCTCGCCGACCATGGTGGTGTCGGGGTACTGGTCGAGCAGGGCGCGCAGGCGCTGCAGGAAGGGCAGGTTCTCCGGACGGCTCTTGTCGTAGACGTGGCGCTGCCAGCCGTAGGGGTTGAAGGGTTTGACCGCAGGGTCGGGGTTGTGGCTGTCGGGCTCGACGCGGCCCGGTTTGTCGAGAAGCTGCGCGTCGTGGAAGAAGAAGTTGACCGTGTCCAGGCGGTAGCCGTCCACGCCCAGGTCGAGCCAGAACTTCACCGTGGCCAGCAGCGCGTCTTGCACGGCGGGGCTGTGGAAGTTCAGGTCGGGCTGGCTGTTGAGGAAGTTGTGCAGGTAGTACTGGCAGCGGCGCGTGTCCCATTGCCAGGCGCTGCCGCCGAAGATCGAGAGCCAGTTGTTCGGCGGGTTGCCGTCGTCCTTGGCGTCGGCCCAGACGTACCAGTCGGCCTTGGGGTTGTCGTGGCTGCTGCGGCTCTCCTGGAACCAGGGGTGCTGGTCACTGGTGTGCGAGAGCACCTGGTCGATCATGACTTTGAGACCCAGCGCGTGCGCCCGCGCCACCAGGGCGCGGAAGTCGTCCAGCGTGCCGAACATCGGGTCGACGTCGTTGTAGTCGCTGACGTCGTAGCCGAAGTCCTTCATCGGGCTCTTGAAAAAGGGCGAGAGCCAGATGCCGTCGGCGCCCAGCGCCGCGAT
>NZ_JBPCSJ010000052.1:0-6282 GCF_051007235.1 Hydrogenophaga sp.
GGTGTAGCCGCGCGTGGCCTGCTGCACCAGCGCCGCCGCCACCGGCGCCGGGGCGTGGCCGAACATGGCGCCGGTGTCGCCCAGGCAGAAATCGACCAGCCGATGACCGTCCACGTCGGTGACGATCGCACCGCTGGCCTGGCACACGTGCAGGGCGAACGGCGTACCCCAGTCGTTCATCCAGTGAAGCGGCACGCCGAACAGCAGATGCTCATTGGCCTGTGCGGCCAGCGCCGCCGACGCCGGGTTGCGCTGCGCATAGGTCTCGCGTTCCCGCGCCAGGAAGGCTTGCGCACGGGCCCAGTCCAGGCCGGTCCGGTTGTTGGATGAAGAGGTTGCAGAGCTCATCTCGCTTGTCTCATGGTTCGAATAGCCAACGGAATCTCCGGCGCGCGTGACCCATTCCAGGGCACCCGTGGAACCGGCTCCGCCGGGCCACCAGGTGCGTCCCCCTCCCGCCGCAGGCGAGAGAGGGGGAAGCCGCGCAGCGGCGCAGGGGGTGCGTCCTCACACCAACAACAACAGGTGCTCGCGCTCCCACGAGCTGATCACACGGTTGTAGGTGGCGTATTCGAGTTCTTTGACGGCGAGGAAGGCGTCGATGAACGCACCCCCGAGCACGTCGCGCATCGGCTCGCATTCGCGCATGCGGCGCAGCGCGTCTTCCATGTGGCTGGGCAGTTCGTGGTCGTGGTCCCAGGCGCTGCTTTTCATGGGTTCCGTCGGCTGGCGTTTTTCCATCAGACCCAGGTAGCCGCAGGCCAGCGTGGCGGCCATGGCCAGGTAGGGGTTCACGTCCACGCCAGGCACGCGGTTTTCCAGCCGGCGGTTGGCCGGATCGGACTCCGGCACGCGGATGCCGCAGGTGCGGTTGTCGTAACCCCACTGCACGTTGATGGGCGCCGACATGTAGCGCGAGAGGCGCCGGTACGAGTTGACGTAAGGCGCCAGCATGGGCATGACCAGCGGCACGTAGCGCTGCAGCCCGGCGATGAAATGGCGGAAATGCGGCGTCACCGCACCGTCGTCACCGCTGAAGATGTTCTTTCCGCTGGCCGCGTCCAGGATGCTCTGGTGGATGTGCATGGCGCTGCCGGGCTCGTTCTCCATCGGCTTGGCCATGAAGGTGGCGAAGATGCCGTGGCGCAGCGCGGTCTCGCGCACCGTGCGCTTGAACAGGAACACCCGGTCGGCCAGGTCCATGGCATCGCCATGGGTGAAGTTGATCTCCATCTGGCCGGCGCCGGCCTCGTGGATCAGCGTCTCCACGCCCAGGCGGTGCAGTTCGCAAAACCGCGAGAGCTCCAGGAAGAAGGGGTCGAAGTCGTTGACGGCGTCGATGGAATACGACTGCCGCCCCGCTTCGGGCTTGCCGGAGCGACCCAGCGGGGGCTGCAGCGGCTCGTGCGGGTTCTGCTGGCGCGCGACCAGGTAGAACTCCATCTCCGGCGCCACCACCGGTTGCCAGCCTTGTGCCTCGTACAGCGCCAGCACACGCCGCAGCACGCTGCGCGGCGACAGGGCCACCGGCGAGCCGTCGAACTCCTCGCAGTCGTGGATCACCACCGCCACGCGCTCGGCCGCCCAGGGCACCACGCGCACCGTGCTTTCGTCGGGGCTGCAGACCATGTCGGGATCGGTGTCGCCCACATAGGGGGCGTTGTCGGGCTGCTGACCGTTGACGGTGTTGAGCAGCACGCTTTTGGGCAGCCGCATCTGGCCGGAATTGAGGAACAGGTCCTTGGGCAGGATCTTGCCGCGCGCGATGCCGGTCATGTCCGGGATCACGCATTCGACTTCCTGGATGTGGTGCTCGCTCAGGAAGGCTTTGATGTCGGGGTGGGAGGGCATGGCGGTCATTTATTTGATCAAATCGGTGTGAATATTCTGCCTATCCGCCGAAGAAGAATCAATGTTTGATCAAATCAAGCGGAAACCCGGTCTCGTTCAGCCGAAAAAAAGCGCCCCGAGGGGCGCTGTTGGGGAGGTCGCTGGGCACGCGGCCCACACGCTCACTGCACCTTGGCTTTTTCGCGCAGGGCTTTCTGGTACTCGGCCATCTTCTGCTGCTGCATCTGCTGGGCGATCTGCGGCTTGATCTCTTCCAGCGCAGGCAGCTTGGCCTGGCGCACGTCGTCCACGCGGATGATGTGCCAGCCGAACTGGCTCTTGACCGGTGTCTCGGTCATCTGGCCCTTGTCCAGCTTGACCATGGCTTCGGAGAACTCGGTCACGTAGCTGGCGGCGTTGGCCCAGTCCAGGTCACCGCCATTGGCGCCAGAACCCGGGTCCTTGGACTTCTGCTTGGCCAGATCGGCAAAGTTGGCGCCGCCCTTGATGGCCGCGATGATGGCCTTGGCCTCGTCTTCCTTTTCCACCAGGATGTGGCGGGCGCGGAATTCCTTGCCGGCGTTGGCCGACGCGAACTTGTCGTACTCGGCCTGGATCTCGGCGTCGGTCACCGGGTTCTTCTTCTGCCAGTCGGCGAACAGCGTGCGGATCAGGATGGTCTGGCGCGCCAGTTCCATCTGGTTGCGGTATTCGGGGCTGGCTGCGATGCCGCGCTTTTGCGCTTCCTGCATGAAGATTTCGCGCAGGATCACTTCTTCCTTGAGCTGGGCGCGGACCGCTTCGTCCACCGGGCGGCCACCAGCGGCCATTTGCTGGGCCAGCACGTCCACGCGGGCCGTGGGCACGGCTTTGCCGTTGACGATGGCCACGTTCTGGGCCATGACCCAGGGGGCGGCGCTGATCAGGGCGGCCGCGCTCAGCGCTTGCAGGGTGACTTTCATGTGAGAACCTTGAGGGGAGGGAGGAAGGTGTGAGAGCCGTTGTGGCCACCGGCGTTCCGCGCGCACTGCGACCAAACGTGCCGGGGGTGTCTTCAGCGCACGGCCGATGTGTCAGGCCTGGATTTCGATGGCCAGGGCGTGCAGACCGGCGGCGGTGAATTTTTGCAACGCATCATACACAAGGCGGTGCTGCGCCACGCGGCTCTTGCCGGCAAAGGCGGGACTGCCGATGCGCACGCGGAAGTGGGTGCCGAAGCCGGTGCCGTTGGCGCCCGCGTGGCCCGCGTGGGCGGCGCTTTCGTCCAGCACTTCCAGCCGCGTGGGGGCCAGTGCCTGGCGCAGCGTGGCTTCAATCGCCGTGGCCGTGATGTCCAGGGGGGTGCTCATGGCTGCTGCTCCTGGCTGTCGGCGTCCGGCTCCTTGAGGTAGCGCGCGATGTACAGGCCCTGGCCCACCATGAAGATCACCGGAAAGATGTAGCCCCAGAGCTTGAAGTTGACCCAGTCTTCGGTGGAGTAGTAGGCCGCGACATACCCGTTGATGGCCGCCATGAACAGGAAGTAGCCGATCCAGATCACCGTCAGCCGTGCCCACACCGCCGCGGGCAGGGTGAGCTGGCTGCCCAGCAGGATCTGCAGGAAGTTCTTCTTCCAGATCCAGAGCGCGGCCCCCAGCACGATGGCCATGCTGGTGTAGAGCACCGTGGGCTTCCACTTGATGAAGCGCTCGTCGTGCAGCAACAGGGTGAGCACGCCGAACACGATCACCAGCACCAGCGTCACCTTTTGCAGGGTCTGCAGCTTGCGGTCGATCGCGTAGATGATGCCGGTCTGCACCAGCGTGGCCACCATCAGCACCGCGGTGGCGGTGTAGATGTCATGCAGCTTGTAGGCCGCGACGAACAGGCCGATGGGGAAAAAGTCGATCAGAAAACGCATGCGTCGGATTATCGGCCAGCGCTGCTGGCCAGGCGCCGGCGGGGATTTGGGTGCCAGATGGAACTCTGCGCGCACGGCACGGTCGATTCCAGTCCTTCTGTTGTCTTTCCATTTGTGGGAGTGCGTTGCACATGACCGAATCCGAACAGCAAGCGATCCTGGGCATTGCGCTCCTGGCCGCGTTCGCCGATGGCCACAAGGCCGATGCCGAGCGCGAGGCCATCCGGCGCATGGCCGACAACCTGGGCCACGACGGTGCCGCGGCCGGCCTGACCAAGCTCTACCAGGACGTGCTGCTGCGCCGTCTGAGCCTGGCGGACGCCGTGACGCCGCTGCGCGAGGCCGACCAGCGCATGCTGGCCTACGAAATGGCGGTGTGCGTCTGCGATGCGGACGGACGCCAGACGCCGGCCGAGACCGCCTTTTTGCAGGATCTGCGGCAGCGGCTGGGCCTGGACGCCGGCACCACCGCCGCGTTCGACAAGGAGGCCGACGCGTTGGCGGCCGTCGCACAGACGGCGTCGCCGGCCAGCGCCGCACCGATGCCCGCCGAGCTGCAATCCGTGCCGGTGGCCACAGCCAGTGCCGACACCGCACGCGACCAGGCGCTGGACAAAACCATCCTGAACCACGCGCTGCTCAACGGCGCGTTGGAGCTGTTGCCGCAGTCCTGGGCGTCGATGGCCATCATCCCGCTGCAGGTGAAGATGGTCTACGCCGTGGGCAAGGCGCATGGCGTGGAGCTGGACCAGGGCCATATCCGCGAGTTCATCGCCGCGGCGGGCGTGGGCATCACCTCGCAGTACATCGAACAGTTCGGCCGCAAGCTGATCGGCGGCCTGCTGGGCAAGGCCGCGGGCCGCACGCTGGGGCGCATCGGTGGGGCGGCCACCGGCATGGCTTTCTCGTTCGCCACCACGTACGCGCTGGGCCAGGTGGCCAAGCGCTATTACGCGGGTGGGCGGGTGATGAACACCGCCGTGCTGCAGCAGACCTTTCAGGAACTGCTGGGCCCGGCCAAGCGCCTGCAGTCCCAGTACCTGCCGCAAATCGAACAGACCGCCCGCGGGCTCGACGCGGGCAAGGTCATGGCGCTGGTGCGCGGCGCCTGATCGGGTTTCAGGCCGGCAGGAAGCCGTCCACCGACAGGTAGCGCTCGCCGGTGTCGTAGTTGAAGCCGAGCACGCGGGCGTTGGCCGGCAGCTCGGGCAGCTTCTGCGCGATGGCGGCCAGCGTGGCGCCCGAGGAAATGCCCACCAGCATGCCTTCCTCGCGGGCGCAGCGCCGCGCCATTTCGCGCGCCGGTTCGGCGTCGACCTGGATCACGCCGTCCAGCAGGGCCGTGTTCAGGTTGCCCGGGATGAAGCCGGCGCCGATGCCCTGTATGGGGTGGGGCGCCGGGCTGCCGCCGGAGATGACCGGCGAGGCCACGGGCTCGACCGCGAACACCTTGAGCTGCGGCCAGGCGGCCTTGAGCACCTGGGCACAGCCGCTGAGGTGGCCGCCGGTGCCCACGCCAGTGATCAGCGCGTCCAGGCCTTCGGGGAAGTCGGCCAGGATTTCCTGCGCCGTGGTTTTTGCGTGCACGGCGGTGTTGGCCGGATTGTCGAACTGCATCGGCATCCAGGCGCCGGGCGTGCTGGCGACGATCTCCTGCGCGCGGGCGATCGAGCCCTTCATGCCCTTCTCGCGCGGGGTCAGGTCGAACGATGCGCCGTAGGCCAGCATCAGCCGACGGCGCTCGATGCTCATGCTGTCGGGCATGACCAGGATCAGCTGGTAGCCCTTGACGGCCGCGACCATCGCCAGGCCGATACCGGTGTTGCCCGATGTCGGTTCGACGATGGTGCCGCCCGGCTGCAGGGCGCCCGAGGCTTCTGCGTCTTCCACCATGGCCAGGGCGATGCGGTCCTTGATGGAGCCGCCGGGGTTGCTGCGCTCGGACTTGATCCAGACCTCTTGGCTGGCGCCGGCAAACAGGCGGTTGATGCGCACATGCGGCGTGCTGCCGATGGTCTGGAGGATGTTCTGGGCTTTCATGTCGGGTCCTTGGGGTGCAGGTCGATGGAGGCGGAGTTCATGCAGTATCGCAGTCCGGTCGGGGCGGGGCCGTCCTCGAACACGTGGCCCAGGTGGGCGCCGCACTGGCTGCACACGGTCTCGGTGCGCACCATGCCGTGGCTGCGGTCGACGATGTCGGTGATGGCGCCGGGAATGGCTTTCCAGAAGCTGGGCCAGCCGCAGCCGGCGTCGAACTTGGTGCCGGCGTCGAACAGGTGGTTGCCGCAGCAGACGCAGTGGTAGCTGCCATCGGCCCAGACCTGTTCGTACTTGCCGGTGAACGGGCGCTCGGTGTGGGCGCGGCGGGTCACTTCAAAGGCCACCGGTTCGGCGCCTTTTTCGGCGAGCAGGGCGCGCCACTCGGCCTCGGTTTTCTGGATCGGGAATGTCATGAGAGCCTCCTTCAGGATGAGCAGCTGATTTCGATGTGGGCCGCCCAGTCGGGCGGAAAGTCGGCCAGATCGTCGTGGCCGGGCAGGGCGGTGAAGGGC
>NZ_JBPCSJ010000053.1:0-4332 GCF_051007235.1 Hydrogenophaga sp.
TTGATCACGCAAGCCTTGCACCGGCTCACGCCGGACATTCCGGTGGTCGGCGAAGAAGCCGCCTCGGCGGGTGCCCTGCCCGCGGCCACCGATCGCTTCTGGCTGGTGGACCCGCTGGACGGCACCAAGGAGTTCATCAGCCGCAATGGCGAGTTCACCGTCAACATCGCCCTGATCGAACACGGACAGGCCCGGCTGGGCGTGGTGCTGGCACCTGCGCTGGGACGGCTGTACGGCGGCGGCATTGGCCTGGGTGCCTGGATCGAACAGGACGGCACCCGCCACGCCATCGCCTGCCGGCACGAACCGGCCGAAGGCCTGCACGTGGTGGCCAGCCGCTCGCACGGCGACGCAGCCGCGCTGGACGCATTCCTGTCCGGTCGGAAGGTCGCGCGCAATGTGAGCGCAGGCTCTTCGCTCAAACTGTGTCTGGTGGCCTGCGGGCAGGCAGACGTGTACCCCCGCCTGGGACGGACCATGGAATGGGACATCGCCGCCGGGCACGCGGTGCTCAACGGCGCCGGGGGGGCTGTGGACCGCATCGACGGCGGGCCACTGACCTACGGCAAGCCGGGGTTTGAAAACCCCCATTTCGCGGCATGGGGGCTGCGCTGAGCAACGCTGGCTTGAGACCATGACCGCCTACCTGACGCTCGCCTCCATCGCGCTGCTGCTGGGCCTGCTGGTCCACGGGCGTTGGTCGGCGGCCGTGCTGTTCACCGTCTGGGCGGCGGGCTACCACCTGACGGGCCTGATCGACCAAAAGGCGCTGCTGGGCAGTTACACCAACCCGGCGCTGATCACGGTGATCCTGCTGCTGATGGTGTCCCTGGTGCTGGAGCGGTCGGTGCTGATCGAGCGCGTGACCCGTCGCGTGTTGAGCGGACCGGAATCGTGGGCCAGCTTCAAGCTGATGGGCCTGACCACGACCCTGTCGGCCTTCATGAACAACACGGCGGTGGTCGGCATCCTGATGGGCAGCATCGCTCGGCAGCGGCTGATTCCGCCGTCCCGCCTGCTGATCCCGCTGTCGTACGCCGCGATCCTGGGGGGCGTGACCACCCTGGTGGGCACCTCCACCAACCTGGTGGTCAACGCTTTTGCCCTGGACCACCACCTGCCCGCGATGGGCATGTTCCAGATGACCTGGGTGGGTGTGCCGGCGGCGCTGGCCTGCATCGTCGTGATGCTGCTGACCGCACGGTGGCTGCCGCGCCACACACCGGAAGCGGCCGACGCGAGCCAGCCGTTCTTCCTGGAGGCACGGCTGACGGCGGGCTCTTCCCTGGCGGGGCGCTCGATCGAGGCCAATGGTCTTCGGCATCTGGACGGCTTGTTCCTGCTGGAAGTGGAACGCAACGGCCGGCTGATCACTCCGGTGGGGCCGGACGAGGTGCTCCAGCCGGCGGATGGGCTGCTGTTCACGGGCGAAGTCACCAAACTGCAGGCCTTGCAGCACATCGGCGGACTGGAAGTGTTCGGCACCCGTTCGGACACCTTGCTGAACGCGAACCTGGTGGAGGTGGTCATTTCCGGTGAATCCGAGCTGGTCAACCGCACCCTCAAGGATGTGGACTTCCGGACCATGTTCGATGCGGGTGTGGTCGCCATCCGCCGCGGTGACCGCCGCCTGGAAGGCCAGCTGGGACGCGTGCCACTCAAGGCCGGTGACAGTCTGCTCCTGGCCGTGGGTGCGGACTTTGCGGGCCACCGCAACATCGATCGCAACTTCCACGTGCTGGGCGACACGCTGCAACGACCGCTGCTCAGCGCTCGCGACAGCGCGCTGGCGCTCAGCAGCTTCGCACTGGCCATCGCGGCTTCGGTGACCGAAGCGGTCAACCTGCTCACCAGCCTGATGATCTTGCTGGCCCTTTTTCTATCACTGCGCCTGCTCACCCTGGCCGAGTTGCGCCGGCGCTTTCCGTTCGAACTGTTGATGGTGATCGGCTCGGCACTGGCGCTGGCACGCGGCGTCGAGTCCTCGGGCGCGGCCGAGCTGCTGGCAGGCTGGATGCGCCAGCTGTTCGATGGAACCGGTGTGTACGGTGGTCTGGTGGGGGTGTACCTGCTGACCGTGATCCTCACCGAACTGGTCACCAACAATGCCGCGGCGGCGCTGGCATTCCCCGTCGGTCTCGCCACCGCACGGGCGTTCGGCGTGGACCCGACACCCTTCGTGCTGATCGTGGCTTACGGGGCCAGCGCGGGCTTTCTGATGCCCTTCGGCTACCAGACCCACCTGATGGTGATGTCGCCCGGGCGCTACAGCACCCTGGACTTCATGAAAGCCGGCCTGCCTGTCTCGCTCGTGTTCGGCACGGTGGTCTTGCTGCTCACGCCCCTGGTGTTTCCTTTCCATCCAGGCTGAGCGCTGGCGTCCGTCTGCCACGAGCCCCCAGGGGCATCCAGCCCGGCGGGAGAGGTTTGTAAGATCAGCGGCTTCATGCCCCTCCGCTCCCGCGTTCCTCTTCCCGTCAAAGCCCGCTGGCACCGCTGGCGGCTGTCCCGAGCCCTGCCCGCCTGGCTCCCCGACCTGCAGGGTTGCGTGTGCACCCCTTTTCTGCGCGGCTCGGATGACATGTCCGGCACCGGCGGGTTGTGGATGGGATCTCGGTACCTCGACGCATCGGGCCTGACCCGTTACGGCCAGCAGGCCGTCGGGCCGGGGCGGCCACCCGCCAACGTGGCGCTGCGCCTGCCTGGACACAGCTTTTACCTGGGTCCGGTGATGCCCCATTTCGGTCATTGCCTGACCGAGACGTTCAGCCGCTGGTGGGCGCTGACGCCCGAGAAGCTGGCGGCCTACGACTGGTTCGTGACGCCCACCCCCGAGCATGAGATACCGCCATTTGCCTGGCAGCTGCTGGAAATGGCTGGTGTTCGCGACCGGGTGTATTGCTGCGCTGGCCCGACGGCGCTGGAAAAGGTGAGTCTGGCGGGTCCGGCCAACCGGCTGCAGGACCGGGTGCATTGGGCTGTTCAGCATGTGCCCGCCCTGTTTGAGCGCGCTCCGCGACCCGCCCCAGACCCCAGGCCTCTGTTCATTTCGCGCCGACACACCGGACTGGATGGGCGCGCGCGCGCCGTTCTGGGCGAGGAGTGGATCGAGTCGGCGCTCAGGGCCAACGGTTGCGTGGTGATCGAACCGGAGACGCTGAGCGTCCAGGAGCAGATCGACGCGTTTCGCCGCCACCGTCGCATCATCGGCTTTGCCGGCAGCGCACTGCACACGCTGATCCTGGCCGGCGGGGGACAGCGCATGCTGGCCTACACCGACCGGAATGTGCCGCCCCACTTCCACATGCTGGAGCAGGCCCTGGGGGTGCGGTCCCGGTACGTGGCCTGCGGCGTCCCCCGGCCCAGCGAGGTGCTCGACCTGCAGGTCTCGTTTCGACCGCAATGGATCGATCCCGTCCCTGTGCTGCGCGCCTGCCAGCGGGCCGGGTTCATTCAGGATTGGGACGAAAAACACCACCTGGAGCAGCTCGACAACGGCCTGCTCACACGGCGGTTCAACGCGCTGCTGCTGCTGCGGTGGACCCAGGAACAGACGTCTGGCACCACGCCACCGGATCGCGCCCGCGTGCTCGAATGGGCCAGCAGCCCGATGGTGGACCGACGGACGCTGGACGAGGGATTGGCACGATCGCCCGAACTGCGGGGGTGGCTGTCATGATGCCATCTCTGCCGCCAGGTGCTCGATGCATCGTGGCCAGCAAGGCGATGGCACGCACGCCGGGACTCTCGACCCTGATGGGTGCCCCGGTGGTGCACGGGCGGGCGGTCGACTGGCAGCCGGGCGATGTGCTGGCGGGCTGGGGGCGTCGGACACCGTCGGAGCGCCTGGCGGCCGAGGCTTCCCGGGCCAGGCTGCCGTTCGTGAGGCTCGAAGACGGATTCCTGCGATCGGTGGGACTGGGACATCAAGACGCGCCACTGTCCATCGTGGTGGACCCGGTCGGCATCTACTACGACGCCGGGGCACCGTCGCGGCTGGAAGATCTCATCCGCGACCACCCGCTGGATGCTGCAGACGAGATGCGTTGCCACCACATCGTCCAGCGCTGGCGCGAGAGCGGCGTGAGCAAGTACAACGCCGCTCGCAACTGCCCGACCGCGCAACTACCGGACGATTTTGTGCTCGTGGCCGATCAGACCTGGGGAGATGCCTCGATCCATTTCGGACAGGCGAACGCCCGGTCCTTCGAAGAGATGCTCCACGCCGCGCTGGACGAATACCCGCAGAGCACGGTGCTGCTGAAAATCCACCCGGACGTGTTGCATGGACGCAAACGTGGCCACTACGACTGGCGCGCTTGGTCCCGCCAC
>NZ_JBPCSJ010000054.1:0-9722 GCF_051007235.1 Hydrogenophaga sp.
GCGCTGATCCACGCCGCCACCATGGTGACGGCCGGCATCTTCATGGTCAGCCGCATGTCGCCGCTGTTTGAACTGTCGGACACCGCGCTGAACTTCATCATGGTGATCGGCGCGATCACGGCCCTGTTCATGGGCTTCCTGGGCATCATCCAGAACGACATCAAGCGCGTGGTGGCCTACTCCACGCTGTCGCAGCTCGGTTACATGACGGTGGCGCTCGGTGCCTCGGCCTACTCGGTGGCGGTGTTCCACCTCATGACCCACGCCTTCTTCAAGGCCCTGCTGTTCCTCGCGGCTGGCTCGGTCATCATGGGCCTGCACCACAACCAGGACATCCGCTGGATGGGCAACGTGCGCAAGTACATGCCCATCACCTGGATCACGTCGCTGCTGGGCACACTGGCGCTGATCGGGACCCCGCTGTTCGCCGGCTTCTACTCCAAGGACGCGATCATCGAGGCGGTGCACTTCAGCAACCTGCCGGCTGCTGGTTTTGCGCACTTCGCGGTGCTGGCTGGTGTGTTCGTGACCTCGTTCTATTCGTTCCGCCTCTACTTCCTGGTGTTCCACGGCCAGGAGCGGTACGACCAGAACCCGGACGCCCACCACGGCCACGACGATCATCACGATGACCACGGCCACCATGGTGACGGCAAGCCGCATGAGTCGCCCTGGGTCGTGACCGTGCCGCTGCTGCTGCTGGCGATCCCGTCGGTGGTCATCGGGTACCTGACCATCCAGCCCATGCTGTTCGGTGATTTCCTCAAGGATGCGATCCACATCAACCTGGAACTGCACCCGGCAATGGAAACTTTCAAGGAAGAGTTCCACGGCCCGCTCGCCATGGCGCTGCACGCCTTCTCCACGGCACCGTTCTGGCTGGCCCTGGCTGGCGCCGTGTCCGCCTGGTACATGTACCTGATCAACCCGGCGGTGCCGGCCGCTTTTGCCCGTGCGCTCAAGCCGTTGATAACCGTGCTGGAGAACAAGGACTACCTCGACTGGTTCAACGAAAACGTGCTGGCCCGTGGCGCCCGCGGGCTCGGCACCGGTCTGTGGAAGGGGGGCGATCAGGGGGTGATCGAAGGCGGTGTTGTCAACGCCAGCTGGAAGCTGGTGGGTGCGGTGTCGGCCGTGGTGCGCCGTGCGCAGAGCGGTTTCCTGTACCACTACGCGCTGATGATGATCGTGGGCGTGTTGCTGTTCATGACGTACTTCGTCTGGCTCGCCAAATAAGGAGAAGAACAAGATGGGTTTGCTGAGCCTTGCGATCTGGATGCCAATTGCGTTTGGCGTCGTGCTGCTGGCCCTGGGCCGCGATGAACATGCCGGCGCCGTGCGCTGGATCGCCCTGGTGGGCGCGATCGTCTCGCTGGCCGTGACGGTGCCCCTGTATGCCCAGTTCGAACTGGGCACGGCGGCGATGCAGTTCGTCGAGAAGTCGCTCTGGATCGAGCGCTTCAACATCCACTACCACCTCGGGGTGGACGGTATTTCGCTGTGGCTGGTGCTGCTGACCGCCTTCATCACCGTGATCGTGGTGATCGCGGGCTGGGAGGTCATCACCGAGCGCGTGAACCAGTACATGGGCGCGTTCCTGATCCTCTCGGGTCTGATGATCGGTGTGTTCACCTCGCTGGACGCGATGCTTTTCTACGTGTTCTTCGAAGCCACGCTGATCCCGATGTACCTGATCATCGGCATCTGGGGCGGCCCGAACAAGATCTACGCGGCGTTCAAGTTCTTCCTTTACACACTGATGGGTTCCCTGCTGATGCTGGTCGCCCTGATCTACCTGTACGTCCAGTCCGGCGGCAGCTTCGATCTGGCCACCTGGCACAAGTTGCCGCTGCCCGGCACCGCGCAGACCCTGCTGTTCTTCGCCTTCTTCGCTGCCTT
The DNA here is from genome assembly GCF_051007235.1 of Hydrogenophaga sp. Taxonomy (GTDB): domain Bacteria; phylum Pseudomonadota; class Gammaproteobacteria; order Burkholderiales; family Burkholderiaceae_C; genus Hydrogenophaga. Next base: position 1,900 of record NZ_JBPCSJ010000054.1, read on the forward strand.
CGCGGTGAAGGTGCCGATGTGGCCGGTGCACACCTGGCTGCCCGACGTGCACGTGGAAGCCCCGACCGGTGGTTCCGCCGTGCTGGCCGCCATCATGCTCAAGCTGGGCGCCTATGGTTTCCTGCGCTTCTCGCTGCCCATCCTGCCCGACGCCTCACGTGAATGGGCCTGGCTGATCATTGGCCTTTCGCTGGTGGCGGTGATCTACGTCGGCCTGGTCGCCATGGTCCAGAAGGACATGAAGAAGCTGGTGGCCTACTCGTCGGTGGCCCACATGGGCTTCGTCACCCTGGGCTTCTTTGTCTTCAGCGACCTGGGCGTCTCCGGCGCCATCGTGCAGATGATCGCCCACGGCTTCGTCTCGGCCGCGATGTTCCTGTCCATCGGCGTGCTCTACGACCGCGTGCACTCGCGCAACATCGCCGACTACGGCGGCGTGGTCAACACCATGCCCAAGTTCGCGGCCTTCGCCCTGCTGTTCACCATGGCCAACTGCGGTCTGCCGGGTACCGCCGGTTTCGTGGGCGAGTGGATGGTGATCCTGGCCGCCGTCAAGGCCAACTTCTGGATCGGCCTGCTGGCCGCATCGGCCCTGATCTTTGGTGCCGCCTATTCGCTGTGGATGTTCAAGCGCGTTTACCTGGGCGAGCCGGGCAACCAGCACGTCAAGGAGCTCACCGACATCGGTGCGCGTGAATTCCTGGTCATGGCCCTGCTGGCCGCCGCGGTGCTCTACATGGGCGTCTACCCCAAGCCCTTCACCGACGTGATGGACGCCTCCGTGGCGGAGCTGCTGCGCCACGTGGCCGTGTCCAAACTGAACTGAGCCCCGACCTAGAGATAAGCGAGTTTTGACATGAACGACAACCTTGGCTGGGTCGTGGCCTACCCTGAAATCCTCTTGCTGGTCATGGCCTGCGTCATCGCGCTGGTCGACCTGTTCGTCAAGAGCCCACTGCGCGGTGCCACGCACGTCCTGACGCTGCTGACGCTGGCCGGTCTGGCCCTGTTGACCGGCGTGTACGCCAGTTCAGGCCAGGTGGCCGTGGGCTTTGGTGGCATGGTCATCAGCGACCCCATGGGCAACTGGCTCAAGTGCTTTGCCTCGCTGGCCCTGATGGTCACCCTGGTCTATGGCCGTGCCTATGCCGGTTCGCGCGACATGCTGCGCGGGGGTGAACTGTTTTCGCTGTCGCTGTACGCGCTGCTGGGCATGTTCATCATGATTTCCGGCCACAACCTGCTGGTGATCTACCTCGGGCTGGAGCTGCTGACGCTGTCGAGCTACGCCCTGGTGGCCTTGCGCCGCGACGACGAGCAAGCGACCGAAGCCGCCATGAAGTACTTCGTGCTGGGCGCGCTGGCCTCCGGGTTCCTGCTGTACGGCATGTCGCTGATCTACGGTGCCACCGGTACGCTTGATTTGGCCGAGGTGGTGCGCGCCATCGCTGGCGGTGAACAGACGCTGGCCGGTTCGCCTCGCGTGCTGATGCTGGGTCTGGTCTTCCTGGTGGCCGGCCTGGCTTTCAAGCTCGGTGTGGTGCCGTTCCACATGTGGGTGCCCGACGTGTACCACGGCGCCCCGACCGCGATCACGCTGATGATCGGTGGTGCCCCCAAGCTGGCCGCGTTCGCGATCGTCATCCGCCTGCTGGTGCAGGGCCTGCTGCCCATGGTGGTGGACTGGCAGCAGATGCTGGCCGTGCTGGCGGTGATGTCGCTGTTGATCGGCAACCTGGCCGCCATCGCCCAGACCAGTCTCAAACGCATGCTGGCGTTTTCGACGATTGCCCAAATGGGCTTCATGCTGCTGGGCCTGCTCGCGGGTGTGTCCGGCGGGCAGGGCGGCAACATGGCCAACGCCTACGGCTCGTCGATGTTCTACATGGTGAGCTATGTGCTGACCACCCTGGGCACCTTCGGCGTCATCATGCTGCTGTCGCGCAAGGGTTTTGAATCCGACAACATCAGCGACCTGGCCGGTCTGAACCAGCGCAGCCCGCTGTACGCGGGTGTCATGGCGGTCTGCATGTTCTCTCTGGCCGGCGTGCCGCCGCTGGTGGGCTTCTACGCCAAGCTCTCGGTATTGCAGGCGCTGCTGGCTTCGCCGCAACCCTTCTACATCGCCCTGGCTGTGTTCGCGGTGCTCATGTCGCTGATCGGCGCTTTCTACTACCTGCGCCTGGTCAAGGTGATGTACTTTGATGCGCCCACGCAAACCGCGCCCATCGAAGCCGGGGCCGACGTGCGCGCCGTGCTCTCGCTCAACGGTGCGCTGGTGCTGGGCCTGGGCATCCTGCCCGGTGGCCTGATGGCGCTGTGTGCCCAGGCGATCGCCGCGCTGATCGTCTGATTTCGCTCTCGCTGCCGCTGTTGCCGGGAACCCTGGTGCCAGCGGCGGCTCATAACCCTCCATGTCCCATACCCTGTCTGTCTGGCTGGTGATCGCAGCCGCCATCGTGGCGGCGAACCTGCCCTTCCTCAACAGCCGCTGGCTGGCGGTGATCCCGCGCCAGGGACGCAAGGCGCTGTGGATGCACGCGGCCGAGCTGCTGCTGCTGTACCTGCTGGTCGGCGCCATGGGTTTGGCGCTGGAGCAGTCGGGCGGCCAGATCTATCCGCAGGGCTGGGAGTTCTACGCCACCACCGGTGCGCTCTTCCTGACCCTGGCCTTCCCGGGTTTCGTCTACCGGTACCTGTTCCACCGGCGAGGTTGAACACCGCCGGGGCGCTGTGACGCCACCGCCCGACCCTGGGCTGTTTGACATGACAGACGACCTCCACCTGCGCGAAACGCCGGTCTCCCGCACCGAGCTGCTGAAAGGCCACTTTCTGCACGTGGTGCGCGACACGGTGCGCTTGCCCTCGGGCCATGAAGCCACGCGCGAATACGTGCTGCACCCGGGTGCGGTGATGGTCATTGGCCTGCTGGACGATGGCAGTGTGGTGATGGAGCGCCAGTTCCGCCACCCCATGCAGGCGGTGATGATCGAGTTTCCAGCGGGCAAGCTCGATGCTGGAGAAGCGAGTCTGGCCTGTGCTCAGCGCGAGCTGATCGAAGAAACCGGCTACCGCGCACGCGAATGGGCGTTTGCCGGGCGCCTGGCGCCGACCATCGCCTATTCCGACGAGATCATCGACATCTGGTTTGCCCGCGGGCTCAGCCTGGGTGAGCGCCAGCTGGACGAAGAAGAGTTCCTCGACGTTTTCACCGCCGACCCGGCCCAGCTGACTCAGTGGTGCCGCAACGGCGAAGTGATCGACTGCAAGACCCTGGTCGGCTCCATGTGGCTGAACAACGTGCTCAGCGGGGCCTGGACGCTGGACTGGTCGGGCACCATGCCCGCGGACGCGGCCCGATAATCGACAGGATGAAAGTCCTCAACCTGCAATGCGCGCACCAGCACGGCTTTGAAGGCTGGTTTGCGTCGGAAGACGATTTCACCGGGCAGTTGGCGCGCGGGCTGCTGACCTGCCCCCTGTGCGGTGATGCACAGATCCAGAAGATGCTGTCGGCACCGCGCCTGAACCTGCGTGCAGGTCGTGACGGCAACGCACCCGCAGCCTCATCGCAAGCCACCGGTGGCTTAGAAGTGGGATTGCCCGCGCCGGGCTCACGTTTACAAGTCCAGCTGCTCAAGGCCATGCGCCAGGTGCTGGCGCAGACCGAGGATGTGGGTGAGCAGTTCGCCGATCAGGCGCGCGCCATGCACCACGGCGAGATCGACCAGCGCAACATCCGCGGCCGGACCACGCCCGAGGTGGCGATGGAACTGATCGAGGAGGGCATCGAGGTGATGCCGCTGCCGGCCTTGCCTGCGCTCAAGGAAACGCTGCAGTAGGCACTTCCGCGTATCTCGTGCCAGGCCGAGGGCACCCGCGGAACCGGCTCTGCCGGGCCGCCAGGTGCCGCCCTCTTGAGGGGGTGGCGCCGAAGGCGGCGCGGGGGTGTTCGGCAGTGTTCAGGGGTACAGGCCGCGCAGGTCGCGCGCGTGCAATATGCGCTTGCAGGCCACGATGAAGGTGGCCGTGCGCAGGCTCACCTTGTTCTCTTCGGCCACCTGCCAGACGGCGGCGAACGCGCCCTTCATGATCTTGACCAGGCGTTCGTTGATCTCGTCCTCGCTCCAGAAGAAGCTGGAGAAATCCTGCACCCACTCGAAGTAGCTCACCGTCACGCCGCCGGCGTTGGCGATCACGTCGGGCAGCACCAGGACACCACGGTCGTGCAGGATGTCGTCGGCCTGTGGCGTGGTCGGGCCGTTGGCGCCTTCGATCACCATCTTGGCCTGGATGCGGCCGGCGTTGGCTTCGGTGATCTGTTGCTCCAGCGCGGCCGGGATCAGGATGTCGCACGGCACGCCCCAGAAGGCGTCGTTGTCGATGACTTCGGCGTCGGCGAAGCCGGCCACCGTGCCGGCACGGGCCACGTGGGCCAGCAGGGCCGGCACGTTCAGGCCGGCCTCTTTGTAGATCGTGCCGCCGTGGTCCTGCACGGCCACCACCTTGGCGCCGGCTTCCGCAAACAGCTTGCCGGCCACGCCGCCCACGTTGCCGAAGCCTTGCACCGCGACACGCGCCTTGCTGATGTCCATGCCGATGTGTTGGGCGGCTTCCACGCCCACGGTGAACACACCGCGGCCGGTGGCCTCACGGCGGCCGAGCGAGCCGCCCAGGTCCACCGGCTTGCCCGTGACCACACCGGTGGCTGTCGAGCCTTCGTTCATGGAGTACGTGTCCATCATCCAGGCCATGACCTGTTCGTTGGTGTTCACGTCGGGTGCGGGGATGTCTTTGGTCGGGCCGATGATGATGCCAATCTCGCTGGTGTAGCGGCGCGTGATGCGCTCGAGTTCACCGATGCTCAGCTGGCGCGGGTCGACGCGGATGCCACCCTTGGCACCGCCGTAGGGCACGTTCACCGCGGCGTTCTTGATCGACATCCAGGCCGACAGCGCCATCACTTCGGACAGCGTCACGTTCTGGTGGAAGCGCACGCCACCCTTGCCGGGGCCACGGCTCGTGTTGTGCTGCACGCGGTAGCCTTCGAAGTGGGCCACGGTACCGTCGTCCAGGTGGATCGGCACGTCCACGATCAGGGTGCGCTTGGGGCGCTTGAGGGTGTCGACCCAGCGCGCGAGGTTGCCCAGGTAGGGCGCGACGCGGTCGACCTGCTGCAGGTAGATGCCCCAGGGGCCGAGGTTGTTCGGGTCAAGGTAAGAGGGCAGGGCGGTGGTGAAGGCGGCGGGGCTGTTGGCCGCGGCGCCAGCCGGGTGCGGTGCTTGTGACATGGCGAAGGTTCCTGGTGGGTTGTCTCATCGAATCCGGGTGGGTTCGATGGGCGCGACTGTACGGACCACGGGCCTTGCCTGTCCAAGGCTGAGTTGCCATCTGGTTATGCGTTTGGTGCATAACCAGGGCATCAGGCCCTGCCCGTGCCCCAGACCTGTCGGGCCACGCGCGCCAGGTTGCCGCCGAGCACGGCCGCCACCTCGGCCTCGGTCATGCCGCTGGCGTACAAGGCGCCCGCCAGAGCCTGCCACGTCTCTACAGGGGCGTAGCGCATCTGGCTGATGCCGCGTCCGTAGCCCGCGCTGGCGGGCCACCAGAAACCGGGATCGAAGTCGCCCGGCGGATCGTCGTTCAAGCCGGGTTCGCCGAAACCGATGTCCAGCCCCAGCCCCACATGGTCGGGGCCCACAAGGTCGGCCACGTAGGTCACGTGGCGTGCGATGTCTTGCGCCGTGGGCGTCTCGGCGCCCAGGAAGCGCGACACACCCGACACACAGACCACGCCACCGGTGGCGGCGCAGGCGCGGATCTGTTCGTCGGTGATGTTGCGGCCGTGCTCGGCCAGGGCCAGCGGGTTGGCGTGGCTGAAGATCACCGGGTGGCGCGAGCAGGCCATGATGTCCAGTGTGGTCTGGCGCTCGGTGTGGGCACAGTCCATCAGCACGCCGGCATCGTTGACCGCGGCCACCATGCGCCGGCCCAGTGCCGTCAGGCCCTGCGGCGTGTCATGACAGCCACCGGCCACGGCGTTGTTGCGGTTGTAGGCAAAGTGCATCTGCCGTACCCCCAGGTCGCTGAACAAGGCCACCATGTCGGGGCGGTCCAGCAGGGGCAGTGCGCCTTCCAGATCGAACCCGATGGCCAGCAGTCCTTCAGCGCGGGCCTGTTCGATATCGTGCACGTGGCGCACCAGCCGGTAGCGATCGGGCTGCGCCTGGATGCGGGCGCGGAAACTGGCCAGCACCGGCAGGATTTGCTCCAGCGGGTTCATGTCCATGCCGACGTTCAGGCATGCGTAGTGCACGCCGGCGGCGCGGTAGCGCTCCAGCGGCTCAAATGAGGCATCGGGGTGCAGGGGCAGACAGGTGTGGGCTTCCCAGAGGAGCATGGTGCGGTCGTGTGATGGGGATAAAAGCAGGCACCGATTTTGCAAGGATTGACCGCGGTCAAGTGGTGCTGGCGTTTTCCCTCGGTGGCACCAACAAGGGTGACAGCCGTGTGACCTTTTGTCCCCATAATGCCCGTTCACCGGATGAGGGCTGCATCCTGCCGCCCTTGCCACAACCGATTCAAAGGATGACGCATGTTTGAAATGAAGAAGCTGGTCGCGGCCCTGGGCCTGTCCGCTGTGGCCATGGCCTCGCACGCGGCCGGCACCCTGATCTACTGTTCCGAAGGCAGCCCGGAAGGCTTCGACACCGCGCAGTACACCACGGGCACCACGTTCGACGCCGCCGGCCACGCCCTGTTCAACCGCCTGACCCAGTTCAAGAAGGGCGGCACCGATGTCGAGCCCAGCCTGGCCCAGTCCTGGACCATTTCCGCCGACGGCCTGACCTACACCTTCAAACTGCGTCCCGGCGTCAAGTTCCACACCACCGAGTACTTCAAGCCCGGCCGCACCCTGACCGCCGATGATGTGATCTTCACCATCGAGCGCATGGTCAAGAAGGACCACCCGTTCAACAAGGCCTATCCGGCGCAGTTCCCTTACGCATCGGACGTCGGTCTGGAAGAGAACACCGAATCGGTCACCAAGACCGATCCGCTGACCGTGGTGGTCAAGCTCAAGAAGCCCGATCCGGACCTGCTGGTCAAGCTGGCCATGCCGTTCGCTTCGGTGCTGTCCAAGGAGTACGCCGACAAGCTGGTCGCCGAAGGCAAGGCCAGCATGATCAACCAGCAGCCTGTCGGCACCGGCCCCTTCGTGCTGCGCCGCTACGAAAAGGACGCCCAGATCCGCTACGTGAAGAACAAGGACTACTGGAACGCCAAGGGCGTGCTGGTGGACAACCTGATCTTCGCCATCACCACCGACGCTTCGGTGCGCTTCCAGAAGCTCAAGGCCGGCGAGTGCCACATCATGTCCTTCCCCAAGCCGCAGGACATCGCGGCCATGAAGACCGACCCGAACCTGAAGGTGGATTCGGCCCCGGGCTTCAACATCGGCTACCTCTCGTACAACACCGAGAAGGCCCCGATGAACAAGGTTGAAGTGCGCCAGGCGCTGGACATGGCGATCAACCGCAAGGCCATCATCGATGCCGTGTACCAGGGCCAGGGCCAAGAGGCTTCCAACCCGTTCCCGGCCTCGCTGTGGTCTTACAACAAGAGCCTGAAGAACGCCGCCTACAGCCCCGAGAAGGCCAAGGAACTGCTGAAGAAGGCCGGCGTGGCCGAGGGCACCGAGATCACCCTGTGGGCCATGCCGGTGCAGCGCCCCTAGAACCCCAACGCCAAGCTGATGTCCGAAATGTTCCAGGGCGACTGGGCCTAGGTGGGCATCAAGGCCATGTTCACGCAGTACGAGT
>NZ_JBPCSJ010000055.1:0-3217 GCF_051007235.1 Hydrogenophaga sp.
GCGCTTGCGCACGGCCGGGTCCTTGAGCGCCTGCTGGGTGGCGTTGTAGATCTTGTCGGTCACGTCCTTGGGCAGGCCCTTGGGCGCGATGAAGCCGTAATAGGCCATGCGGTTGACCGGCTCAAAACCGACATCCTTGAAAGTGGGCACATCGGGCAGCACGGCCAGGCGCTGCGGCGCGGCCACCACGATGGGGACGAGGCGACCGGCCTTGATGTGCGGCAGCGCCGAGGGCAGGTTGTCGAAGATGATGGGCACCTGACCACCCACGGTGTCGTTCAGGGCCGGGCCCGCGCCGCGGTAAGGGATGTGGGTGATGAAAGTGCCGGTCAGGCTCTTGAACAGCTCGGTCTGCAGGTGGCCAATGCCGCCGGTGCCCGAGCTGGCGTAGCTGTAGCGGCCCGGGTTCTTCTTGATCTCGGCCAGGAAACCCTTGAAGTCTTTGGCGGGGAAGCTGGGGTGCACCGCGATCACGTTGGGCGTGGCCGCGATGTTGATGATGGGCGTGAAATCGGTGAGCGTGTTGTACGAAATCTTGGGGTTGATGGCCGGGTTGGCCGCCGTGGTGGACACGGTCGCCATGCCGATGATGTAGCCGTCGGCCGGCGCGCGCGCCAGCTCGGTGGCCCCCACCACACCGCCGCCACCGGCCTTGTTTTCCACCACCACGCTCTGGCCCAGGGCACGGCCCATCGGTTCGGACATGACGCGGGCAATGATGTCGGTGGTGCCGCCGGGCGCGAACGGCACCTGCAGGCGGATCACCTTGTTGGGGTAGGCCTGCGCCAGCGCGGCCCCACTGCCCGCCAGCGCGGCAGCGGCAAGGCCAAGAACGGTCATGTGACGGCGATTGAGCATGGGGCGACTCCTGTGGTGGATCAAAAAGATAGCAGCGGGTCATGTTACCCGGCGCCGCTGGGCCCGACTGTAGGTCGCACCCCGGCAGGGCACCATGGGGACACTACATAAGTGAAAACCCCCAGACCGGCGGCGGGAGCGCCGGTATCCTCCGGGCGTGAACTTCGCCCAGCTGCTCTTCCCCGACTTCTCGCTCATCTTCATCGGCTACCTGCTGTGCCGCTTCACCGCGCTCGACCGCAAGGTCTGGGAGCCGATCGAGAGCCTGGTCTACTACTTCCTGTTCCCGGTGCTGCTGTTCCACAGCATCGTGCGCAACCCGCTGGACCTGCAGGGCACGTCGGCCCTCATGGCGGCGGGTTTCACCCTCGGCCTGTGCGGCATCGCGCTGGCCTATTCCCTGCCCTACTGGCCCTGGCTGGGACGCCCGTTCGACCGCCGGCTGCACGCCGCCAGCGCGCAGGTGGGTTTCCGATTCAACTCCTTCATCGCCCTGGCGCTGGCCAGCAAGGTGGCCGGCCCGCAGGGGCTGCAGCTGGTGGCGGTGCTCATTGGCGTGTGCGTGCCGCTGTTCAACGTGGGCGCGGTCTGGCCCATGGCACACCATGCCGGAAAAGGCTTCGTGCGCGAACTGGTGCGCAACCCGCTGATCATCGCGACCGCCAGCGGCCTGCTGGCCAACCTGGCCGGCTTCAGCGTGCCGGGCTGGCTCGAACCCACGGTCACGCGTATCGGCCAGTCGTCCCTGGCACTGGGCCTGATGGCCGCCGGCGCCGGCATGCAGCTGGGCAGCCTGCACACCGCCAAGGCGCTGGGCGTGTCGGTGCTCGCGGTCAAGCACCTGGGCATGCCGCTCATGGCCTTCGGCCTGGCGCGCCTGTTCGGGCTGGACGCCACGCAGACCACCGTGCTGCTGATGTTCTCGGCTGTGCCCACCGCGTCCACCTGCTACGTGCTGGCCGCGCGCATGGGCTACAACGGACCGTATGTGGCTGGGCTGGTCACGCTGTCCACGCTGCTGGGCATGGTGAGTCTGCCGTTTGCACTGGGGGTGCTGGGGGGGTAGACGAACACCCCCTGCGCCGCTGCGCGGCTTCCCCCTCTGTGGCGCGCCTTCGGCGCTTCGAAGGGGACGCACCCTGTGGCCCGGCGAAGCCGGTTCCACGGGTGCACTGGATGGGACCGTTCGTGCGCTGCGGACCGCACTCCGGCTGGCCATTGGCCCCCTTGACCGCCCTACTTCGGCGGGGGAGCCAGCAGTTCGATGCGTCGTTGAAGCCGCGCCACCTCGTCCATCGCTCCGCCAGCCTGCGCCCGTGCCTGCTGCACCTTGAGCCAAGCCAGCAAGGGCCGGCGCCAGCCTTGGGACGACGCCGTGTCCACCGCCTGCGCGATGACGCCGGGCGTGGCCTGGCTGCGCTGGAACAGCACGCCGGCGGCCACCAGGCGCGAGAGCGGATCGGCGATGGCGGACAGCGCTGCGTCGGGCGAAGCCGATCCCGCTGCGAACGGGCGGTGGGCCTCGGGCAGCATCGCACCGTCAGCCGCGGTCGATCGGCCCGTGAGGTAGCGCGCATACGCCAGCTCGGCCGGGGTCGCATCGGCGGCCAGGGCGTCAAAGCCGGCACAAGCGCCCACGTCCAGCGCCGCCACCCGGCCCGCGCAGCGCAGCAGTTCCACCCGCGCCGCCAGCGCGGGCTGCCCGGTGCTGGCGACCTCGCGGCGGGCACGCGCGAACTCGGCCGCTTCCACCCGCTGGTCACCGGTCAGCCAGGCCTGGGTGGCGCGCTCGGCGCTGGCCTTGGCGTTCATCTGCCAGTCGGGGGCGGGCGGGGTGTTGCCGCAGGCAACGAGCGCCAGCACCGCGGCAGCTGCAAGAAGGGATCGAATCGTCATGGCAGCTTCAGTTCGGTTTCGCGTTTGAACGGCCATTTGCGGTTGATCTCGTTGACCAGTCCGTCCACCTTGCGCAGGCTGGATTCGACCTCGCCGCGCAGCACGTCCAGGTCGGTGGTGGCTTCCTTGGTGTTGGCGGCGATGGCTTTGGCCTCGACCAGCACGGCGTCCACCTTCTGCAGGCTGCCGCGCGCGTCGACCAGCAGGGCGTTGAGTTGCTGCACCGTGGCGCGCGTGTCGTTCACCAGGCCGCCCTGCGCCGTGCCGCCAGGGCCTGCTCCGGCACCGAACACCTGCTTGTCGGCGTTGGCCACCAGGCCGTTCAGGCGCACGGTCAGCTGATCGGCGCGCGCCAGCAGCGCATTGGCGCGGTCGATGGTCTGCACCAGCTTCTTCGCGTCGGCCTCGTTGCCCATCAGCGTGCCCAGCACGCCTTGCGGCCCGTTCATGCGGCCGGTCAGGG
>NZ_JBPCSJ010000056.1:0-3000 GCF_051007235.1 Hydrogenophaga sp.
CTCGCCGCGCTGGGCGAGGCGCTGCCCGATGGCACCGTGCTCGACGGCGAGATCGTGGTCTGGCGCGAGGGGAAACCACAACCGTTTGCCGACCTGCAGAAACGCATCGGCCGCAAGACACTCGGCCCCAAGATCCTGCGCGAACTGCCGGTGGCGCTGCTGGCCTACGACCTGCTCGAACACGGCGGCCAGGATCTGCGCGCGCAAGCCCTGCACACGCGCCGCGCCGCACTGGACGCGCTGGTGCAAGACATGAACCACCCACTGCTGATCGCCAGCCCTCTGCTGACCGGCGAGACCTGGCAACAGCTCGCGACCCTGCGCGAAGAAGCCCGCGAGCGTGGCACCGAAGGCTTCATGCTCAAGCAGCGCGCCAGCGGCTACGGCGTGGGCCGCACCAAGGCCGCGGGCACCTGGTGGAAGTGGAAGATCGACCCCATGAGCGTGGACGCGGTGCTGATCTACGCCCAGCGTGGCCACGGCCGCCGCGCCAGCGTGTACAGCGACTACACCTTCGCGGTCTGGAACGCGCCGCCCGGCACCGAAGGCCGGCAACTGGTGCCTTTTGCCAAGGCCTACTCGGGCCTGAGCGACGCCGAGATGGCCCGGGTGGACGCCATCATCCGCGCCACCACCATCGAGAGCTTTGGCCCGGTGCGCAGCGTGCGGCCCACGCTGGTGTTCGAGCTGGGCTTCGAGGGAATCGCCCACAGCCCGCGCCACAAGAGCGGCATCGCGGTGCGCTTCCCGCGCATGCTGCGCTGGCGCGAAGACAAGCCAGTCGACGAGGCCGACACCCTGCAGACGCTGGCCGCCCTGCTGCCCGGGGGTGCCGCGTGAAAAAGCCCGACGCCGCCGCCTGGCTGGCCACACGCGGCTGGTCGCCTTTCCCGTTTCAGCAGGAGGTCTGGGACGCCATGGCGCGTGGCCAGAGCGGTCTGCTGCACGCCACCACCGGCGCCGGCAAGACCTACGCCGTGTGGCTGGGCGCGCTGCAGGCGCTGGCCGATGCACAGGCCAAGCGCACGCCGCCGCTGACGGTGGTCTGGCTCACGCCCATGCGGGCGCTGGCGGCCGACACGCTGCGGGCATTGAAAGAACCGCTGCCCGACCTGGCCCCCGCCTGGACCGCCGGCGCGCGCAGCGGCGACACCAGCAGCAGCGAGCGCGCGAAGCAGGCCGAGCGCCTGCCCACAGTGCTGGTGACCACGCCCGAGAGCCTGAGCCTGCTGATCGCGCGCGCCGACGCGGCCGAGACCCTGGGCCGCACCGCGCTGGTGGTGGTGGACGAGTGGCACGAGCTGATGGGCAACAAGCGTGGCGTGCAGGCGCAGCTGGCCATCGCGCGGCTGCGGCAGTGGAACCCGGCGCTGCGCGTGTGGGGCATGTCGGCCACGCTGGGTAATCTGAATGAGGCCATGCACACCTTGCTCGGCCCGCAGGCGGCAGAAGCAGGCCGCATGGTGCGCGGGCAGACGCCCAAGCAGCTGACCATCGACACCCTGCTGCCGCCGCGCGTGGACCGCTTCCCCTGGGGCGGCCACCTGGGCCTGGCCATGCTGCCGTCCGTGGTGCATGAGATCGCCACCAGCGGCAGCACGCTGGTGTTCACCAACACGCGCTCGCAGGCCGAGATCTGGTACCAGGCGCTGCTGGACGCCAGGCCCGAGTGGGCGGGCCTGATCGCGCTGCACCACGGCTCGCTGGACCGCGCGGTGCGCGAGTGGGTAGAGGCCGGGCTGAAGGCGGGCGAACTGCGCGCGGTGGTCTGCACCAGCAGCCTGGACCTGGGCGTGGACTTCCTGCCGGTGGAGCGCGTGCTGCAGATCGGTTCGCCCAAGGGCATTGCGCGGCTGCTGCAGCGAGCCGGCCGCTCGGGCCACGCGCCGGGCCGGACCTCGCGCGTGAGCAAAGTGCCCACGCACAGCCTGGAACTGGTCGAAGGCGCGGCCGCGCGTGCCGCCGTCCAAGCCGGGCAGATCGAGGCGCGCGACACACCGCGCCAGCCGCTGGACGTGCTGGTGCAGCACCTGGTCACCGTCGCGCTCGGCGGCGGCTTCACACCCGATGCCTTGCTGACCGAAATCCGCAGCACCGCCGCCTACGCCGACCTGCCCGACGAGCACTGGCGCTGGTGCCTGGACTTCGTTTCGCAAGGTGGTGCCTCGCTCGCGGCCTACCCGGACTACAACCGCGTGGTGGCCGACGAACACGGCGTCTGGCGCGTGCCGGACGCACGCCTGGCGCGCCGCCACCGCATGAACATCGGCACCATCGTCAGCGACGCCAGCATGGCCGTGCAATACGTCGGCGGCAGCAAGATCGGCAACGTCGAAGAAAGCTTTGCCGCACGCCTGAAACCCGGCGACTGCTTCACCTTCGGCGGGCGCCTGCTGGAGCTGGTGCGCATCCACGACATGACGGCCTGGGTCAAGCGGGCCACCGGCCGCAAGCCCGCGGTGCCGCGCTGGAACGGCGGCAAGATGCCGCTGTCGACCACGCTGGCCGACGCCGTGGTGGTGCAGCTGGCGCGGGTGCAGGCAGGCGACTTTGCCGACCCCGAACTGCAGGCCGCGCGACCGCTGCTGGAGTTGCAGGCGCAGTGGTCCGCCCTGCCCTCGCCCGACACCTTGCTGGCTGAAGTCATGACGTCGCGCGAAGGCACGCACCTCTTCCTCTACCCCTTCGCCGGGCGCCACGCCCACCTGGGCCTGGCCAACCTCATCGCCTGGCGCGTGGCCCAGCGCGCGCCCAACACCTTTTCCATCGCGGTCAACGACTACGGCTTTGAACTGCTGAGCGCGACGGACATTGACTGGCCGTCGCTGCTGCCCGATCTGCTGTCTTACCGCACCGACGCCACACCGACCGTTCGCCCGGAGCCTGCCCTTCGACAAGCTCAGGATGATCGGAACACAGGGCTTCGACAAGCTCAGCCCGAACGGGATTCCATCCTGCGCGCACAAGACAACGAAGAAGCGCCCACGGGTGACGTCACCT
>NZ_JBPCSJ010000057.1:0-1848 GCF_051007235.1 Hydrogenophaga sp.
GGTGCGATCGACAGAGGGGCTCATGCCCCGATTGTCTGCGGCGACAATAGCCCCCTCGCTGCTTGATCAACACAAGCCTCACGACACCATGATCCGCATCGCCGAACTCAAACTGCCTCTGGCCCAGGTGCCCGCCGAGCACCGCCGCGCCGCCGACGCCCCCACCGACACCGCCCACGACCGTGAGCCGCCGCCCCACCCGGTGGACGCGCTGACCCGGCTGGCCGCCCAGGCCCTGGGCACCGACCCGGCCGCCATCGCCGGGCTGACCGTTTTCAAGCGCAGCTTCGACGCGCGCAAGGCCGACCTGCTGGCGGTCTACATCGTCGATGTGACGCTGGCAGACCCGGCGCTCGAACAGCGCCTGCTGGCCCAGCACACGCAGCACCCGCACATCCACCCCACGCCCGACATGGCCTGGCGCGCGCCCGGTCACGCACCGGCGCTCTGGCCCGCCAGCGACGCCGAGCGCCCGGTGGTGGTGGGCCTGGGTCCTTGCGGCCTGTTCACCGCGCTGGCGCTGGCGCAGATGGGCCTGCGTCCCATCGTGCTCGAACGCGGCAAGCCGGTGCGCGAACGCACCAAGGACACCTGGGGCCTGTGGCGCAAGAAGGTGCTCAACCCGCAAAGCAACGTGCAATACGGCGAGGGCGGTGCCGGCCTGTTATCCGACGGCAAGCTCTACAGCCAGATCAAGGACCCGCGCTTCCTCGGCCGCAAGGTGATGCAGGAGTTCGTGGACGCGGGTGCCCCGCCCGAGATCCTGTACCAGGCGCACCCGCACATCGGCACCTTCAAGCTGGTCAAGGTGGTCGAGGCCATGCGCGAGAAGATCATCGCGCTCGGTGGCGAGATCCGCTTCCAGCACCAGGTGGTGGGCGTGACGCTGGCGCCCGCGGCCGATGGCCAGCAGCAACTGACCGCCCTGCGCGTGCAGCGGCTGGACACGGGCGAGACCACGGAGCTGCCGACGCAGCGAGCCGTGTTCGCGCTGGGCCACAGCTCGCGCGACTCCTTTGCCCTGCTGCACGACGCGGGTGTGTTCCTGGAAGCCAAGCCCTTCTCGGTCGGTTTTCGCATCGAGCACCCGCAGAGCGTCATCGACCGCGCCCGCTGGGGCCGCCACGCCGGCCACCCGCTGCTGGGCGCGGCCGACTCCAAGCTGGTGCACCACGCGAAGAACGGGCGCGCCGTCTAGAGCTTCTGCATGTGCCCGGGCGGCACCGTGGTGGCCGCCACCAGCGAACCCGGTCGCGTGGTGACCAACGGCATGAGCCAGTACTCGCGCAACGAACGCAACGCCAACGCCGGCATGGTGGTCGGCATCGACCTGGCCGACTACCCGCAGACCTTTCCGCAAGACGTGCCGCTGTGGACCGCCGCCTTCGGCGAGGCCGACGGCACGCGCTATGCGCAGCAGGCCCAGGCCCTGGCCGCGGACGGCCAAACCCACCCGCTGGCCGGCATCGTGCTGCAGCGCCAGCTGGAGGCGCGCGCCTACACCCTGGGCGGCGGCACCTACGAGGCGCCGGGCCAGACCGTGGGCGACTTCCTGGCCGCGCGCCCGTCCACCGCGCTGGGCGAGGTCACGCCGTCTTACAAACCCGGCGTCAAGCTGGGCGACCTGGCCCCTGCCCTGCCGGCCTACGCCATCGAAGCCATACGCGAAGCCCTGCCGGTGTTCGGCCGCAAGATCAAGGGCTACGACATGCCGGACGCGGTGCTCACCGGCGTGGAAACACGCACCAGCTCACCGCTGCGCATCACCCGCGGGGGCGACTTCCAGAGCCTGAACACCC
Organism: Hydrogenophaga sp.; assembly: GCF_051007235.1. Lineage (GTDB taxonomy): Bacteria > Pseudomonadota > Gammaproteobacteria > Burkholderiales > Burkholderiaceae_C > Hydrogenophaga. The sequence goes on from NZ_JBPCSJ010000057.1 coordinate 1,800, forward strand.
GCGGACTGTTCCCGGCCGGCGAAGGGGCGGGCTACGCGGGCGGCATCCT
>NZ_JBPCSJ010000058.1:0-3790 GCF_051007235.1 Hydrogenophaga sp.
GCACAACACTGGTTCGGCACCGACGAGGTGGGCCGCGACCTGTTCAGCCGCGTGATCTACGGCGGCCGGCTGTCCGTCGGGGTGGGGGTGTTTGTCGTGGCCATTGCGGGCATCAGCGGCACCTTGCTGGGCTGCATCTCCGGCATCGTGGGCGGCAAGGTCGATACGGTGTTGATGCGCATCATGGACGTGGTGCTGTCTGTGCCCTCGCTGGTGATCACCATGGCCCTGGCCGCCGCTCTGGGCCCGAGCCTGGTGAACGCCATGTTCGCCATGGCCCTGGTGCGCATTCCTTTTTATGTGCGCCTTGCCCGTGGGCAGGCACTCACCATCCGTGAGATGCCGTATGTAAAGGCCGCCAGAATCTTCGGCGCCTCCAATTGGCAGATCCTGCGCTGGCACGTGGCGCGCAACGCCATGCCGCCTTTGATCGTGCAGGCCACACTCGATCTGGGTGGCGCCATCCTGATGGCTTCGGCCCTGTCGTTCATCGGTCTGGGTGCGCAGCAACCCACGGCCGAATGGGGTGCCATGGTCTCCACCGGGCGCAACTACATCCTCGACCAGTGGTGGTACTCGGCCTTCCCGGGCTTTGCCATCCTGTTCACCGCCACCAGCTTCAACCTGCTGGGCGACGGTGTGCGCGACTTGCTCGATCCCAAGCAGAAAGGCCGTTGAAATGAACCAGCCATCCCTGCAGACGGTGCTGGACATCCAGAACCTGTCGATTGAATTCCCCATCTACCAAGGCGCGGTGCACGCGGTCAACGGCGTGACCGTGCAGATGGAACGCGGTGAGGTCGTGGGCATTGTGGGCGAGTCCGGCTCGGCCAAATCGGTCACCGCCATGATGGCCATACGCCTGCTGCCCGAGGGGCGCTTCAAGGTGACCGGTGGCTCGGTCAGCTTGCTGGGGCGCGATGCGCTGGCCGCTCGGGAGCGCGACATGCTGGAGATCCGCGGACGCGATGTCTCCATGGTCTTCCAGGAGCCGCTCACCGCGCTCAACCCGACCCAGCGCATCGAGCGGCAAATGCTGGAGGTCATCCGCCTGCACCGCCGCTGCAGCAAGCCGGAAGCCCGCGCGCTGGCCATCCGCCTGCTGGGCGACATGCGTATTGCGGACCCCGAGCAGGTGATGCAGCGCTACCCGTTTGAACTCTCGGGCGGCATGCGCCAACGCATCCTGATCGCGCTGGCCTTCAGCTGCGACCCGCAAATCATCATTGCCGATGAACCCACCACTGCGCTGGACGTCACGGTGCAGCGCCAGGTGCTGCAGCTGATGCGTGCCAAGGCGCGTGACCTGGGCACAGCCATCCTCTTCATCAGTCACGATCTGGCGCTGGTGTCGCAGTTTTGTGACCGCGTCTATGTGATGTACGCCGGCAGCGTGGTCGAGGACGGCCCCACCTCCTCGGTGCTGGGCACGCCCATGCACCCCTACACCCGCGCCTTGCTGCGGGCGCTGCCCGAGAACGCCCAGCCCGGCGCATTGCTGCAGTCCATCCCCGGCACCGTGCCCAACCTGTCACAACCCCTGAGCGGTTGCAGCTTTGCCCCGCGCTGTGCGCAGGCGCAGGCCCCATGCAGCAGCAAGCCGCCGCTGCTGACGGTTGCCCACCACCACCGCGCAGCCTGCTGGCTGACGAAGGAGACCCCATGAACACGCCCCCTGTGCTGACGCTGGACGCCGTGCATGTCCGCTTTCCGGTCGGTGCCGATTGGCGCGGCCGCCCCACCGCGGTGGTGCATGCGCTCAACGGCCTGGACCTGTCTGTCGCCAAAGGCGAGGTGCTGGGTGTGGTGGGCGAGTCCGGCTGCGGCAAGTCGACGCTGGCGAATGTGCTGACCCACCTGGTCACACCCACCGAGGGCCGCATGGTCTGGTCGGAGGGCACGGCGCACAAGCTGCAAATCGTGTTCCAGGACCCGCAGTCGTCGCTGGACCCGCGGCTGCCGGTCTGGCGCGTCATCACCGAACCGGTGTTCCTGAAGGAGCAGCGCAGCACCAGCGCGCTGCGCGAGCTGGCCGCCGAACTGGCCGAGCAGGTGGGCCTGCGGCGTGAGCAGCTCGACCGCTACCCGCACGAGTTTTCCGGCGGCCAGCGCCAGCGCATCGCGATTGCGCGCGCACTGTCGTCGCAGCCGGATGTCATCGTGCTCGATGAGCCGACCTCGGCTCTGGACATTTCGGTGCAGGCGCAGATCCTCAACCTGCTGGTCGAGCTGCGCAAAAGCCGGGGCCTGACCTACATCCTCATCTCGCACAACATTTCGGTGATCCGCCACATGTGTGACCGCATCGCGGTGATGTACCTGGGGCAGATTGCGGAGATTGGCTCGGCGGCCTCGGTGCTGAGCCAACCCGCCCACCCCTACACCCGGCTGCTGCTGGATTCGGTGCCGGAGATCGGGCGTTCGCTGGACGCCGGTCTGGCCGTGGGCGAGACCGAGCTGCCCAGCAACCGCCGCCTGCCCGGGGGCTGCTACTTTCGCGAGCGCTGCCCGTTTGCTGCCAGCGGTTGCGATCAGCCCCAGGCGCTGCTGACGCAGGGGTCGGGCCCCCATGCTGCGCGCTGCCACCGGGCCAGTGAGTTACAGGCCTTTGCGCGGCAGTGACACCCCATACCCACCCTGGACACTCCATGAAAACCATGGCGCGCTGCGCCCCTGGCTTTGACGACTCCCGCAACCATTGACGGCTTTTTTCCCTTTTTTTGAACGCCATGAATCCCCTGGTTCCCCTGAGCGAAGAGACCCACGATGTGATCGTGGATCTGGTCTACGCCACCTCCAACAACATCGCGGGCCGGCCCATCTATGGGAGCCAGCTGTGCCTGCTGCACCGAGATGCCGAGTTGTGTTTGCGAAAGGCCGTGCGGCTGGCGGCCCAGGCGGGCTTCAAACTGAAAATATTTGATGCTTTCAGACCCCATGAGGCACAGGTCGAGTTGTGGGAAACAGCGGTGGACAAGCTGTATGTCGCCGACCCCAAATTGGGGTCCAACCACACCCGCGGCACGGCCATCGACCTGACACTGGTGGATGCCAACGGAAATGAGCTGGACATGGGCACCGGCTTCGACCACATGAGCGCACTGTCGCACCACTTTTCTGACCAGGTGTCGCCCGTGGCCCAGGCCAACCGGCTGCTGCTGCTGAACACCATGGAGCAAGCGGGCTTTCAGCATCTGCCCCACGAGTGGTGGCACTACGAGCTGCCGCCGCGCGATGAACACACCTTGATTGACAGTGCTCTGCTGGGCAGCCTGAATCCGATGCAGCAGCCTTAGCACCCGCAGGTCGTTGACCTCGATCAACCCTCGCAGACCCCGGATCCACGCGCCCAGCGCGCCCGCTACACTCCCGCACCGTCACCACAGCAGGCCGCTGACAGCGGCGCGAGGAGGAACCACGTGCTTGACAAACTCAACGAACTGACCGAGGGCCACGGCGCACTCAAACCCGGGCGCGGCCTGGTCACCGGCGTGCTGGCGCTCAGCCTGGCGTTCCTGTGTTTCCTGGGCGTGCTGGCCTTCCATTTCCCCGAGTATCTGACCACGCCCGAGCTGCGCAAGAGCTACGACGTGGCGCTGATCCGACAGCTGATGTTCTGGTCGCTGGTTGTCGCGGGCGCGCTCAGCCTGGTCAACCTGGTGTTCCGGCGCGCGCCCTGGCTGGCAGGTGCCGCGTTCGCGCTGGTGCTGCTGTGCGCCCTGCTCGGCGGCCACAAGGTCGAGGTCGATCCCAACTTCCCCGACCACACGCCCTACATCGGCCTGGACTG
>NZ_JBPCSJ010000059.1:0-5290 GCF_051007235.1 Hydrogenophaga sp.
CGAAAGCGGCGTGAAGAACGCGGGCGTGCAATCGTGGCAGGCGGTGGCCGCGCCGGCGGGTCTGCCGGCCGACATCAAGAAGCGCGTGCACGAAGCCATCGTGTCCATCATCAAGGAGCCGGCCACCGCGACCAAGCTCACCGACCTGGGCTTCGAGATCGTGCTGAACACACCCGAGCAGTTCGACGCCTTCCAGAACGCCGAATTCGCGCGCTGGCAGAAGCTGATCACCAGCCGCAACATCAAGGCGGACTGAACGTTCCCCCTGCGTCGCCTGCGGCGTCACCCCCAGGGGGCGGCGCTGGCGGCCCGGCGGAGCCGGTTCCGCGGCGCCCTCGACCACTCCCCTTCGTTCCTCCGGTTCTTCTTCTATGAGCGCTTCTTCTGCCCCTGTCGTCCTGTCCATGCGTGTGGTGCCCGTCGCGGGGCGCGACGGCATGCTGCTCAACCTCTCGGGCGCGCACGCACCCTTCTTCACCCGCAACATCGTCATCGTCACCGACAACGCGGGCCACACCGGCCTGGGCGAGGTGCCGGGCGGCGAGAAGATCCGCCAGACGCTCGAAGACGCGCGACCGCTGGTCGAAGGCCAGACCGTGGGCAACCTGCAGGCCATCCTGAACGCCATGCGCCTGAAGTTCGCCGACCGCGACAGCGGCGGCCGCGGCCTGCAGACCTTCGACCTGCGCACCACCATCCACGCCGTGACGGCCGTGGAATCGGCCCTGCTGGACCTGATGGGCCAGCACCTGGGCGTGCCGGTCGCGGCCCTGCTGGGCGAAGGCCAGCAGCGCGACGCGGTGCAGATGCTGGGCTACCTGTTCTTCGTCGGCGACCGCCTGAAAACCGATCTGCCCTACGCCAGCGAACCCGACCACGCCGACGACTGGTGCCGCCTGCGCCACGAGAAGGCGATGACCCCCGAGGCCGTGGTACGCCTGGCCGAAGCCGCGCAGAAGCGCTACGGCTTCCAGGACTTCAAGCTCAAGGGCGGTGTGCTCGCGGGCGACGCCGAGGTCGAGGCCGTGACCGCGCTGCATGAACGCTTTCCCGAAGCGCGCGTGACGCTGGACCCGAACGGCGGCTGGCTGCTCAAGGACGCGATCCGCCTGGGCGAAAAAATGCGTGGCGTGGTCGCTTACGCCGAAGACCCTTGCGGTGCCGAAGAAGGTTTTTCCGGCCGCGAGGTGATGGCCGAGTTCCGCCGCGCCACCGGCCTGCCCACGGCCACCAACATGGTCGCCACCGACTGGCGGCAGATGGCGCATTCGCTGGCGCTGCAGAGCGTGGACATCCCGCTGGCCGACCCGCACTTCTGGACCATGGCCGGCAGCGTGCGCGTGGCGCAGACCTGCCGCGACTGGGGCCTGACCTGGGGCTCGCACTCCAACAACCACTTCGACATCTCGCTGGCCATGTTCACACACGTGGGCGCGGCCGCACCGGGCAAGGTGACCGCCATCGACACGCACTGGATCTGGCAGGACGGCCAACGGCTGACCAAGGACCCGCTCAAGATCGAAGGCGGCTACGTGCAGGTGCCACAAAAACCGGGCCTGGGCATCGAGATCGACCTGACCGAAGTGAAAAAGGCCCACCAGCTCTACCTGCAGCACGGCCTGGGCGCGCGCGACGACGCGATCGCCATGCAGTACCTGATCCCGGGCTGGACGTTCGACAACAAGAATCCTTGCCTGGTGCGCTGATCCCATGACCCCCCCCACCGTCCTGCAGATCGGTCCGCTGATGCCGGCGCTGGAAGCGGAACTGCGCGAACGGCACACCGTGCTGACCGCGCAGGCCATCACCGCCGACGCACCGCTGGCCGACCGCGCCGATGCGGCGCGCGTGACGGCGGTGGTGACCTCGGCCCCAGTGGGGGTGCCGGTGGCCTGGTTGCCGCAACTGCCGGCGCTGAAGGTGGTGTCGTCTTTCGGCGTGGGCCTGGACCGTCTGCCGCTGGACGCCGCGCGCGCGGCCAGCCTGCCGGTGGGCTACACGCCCGATGTGCTCAACGACTGCGTGGCCGACCTGGCCATGGGCCTGCTGATCGACGGCGCGCGCCGCATCGCCGCGGCCGACCGCTTCGTGCGGCGCGGCGACTGGCTGCACGGCCGCTACCCTGTGACCACGCGCGTGAGCGGCAAACGGCTGGGCATCGTGGGCCTGGGCCGCATCGGCCAGGCCGTGGCGCGACGCGCGGCCGGTTTCGACATGGCCATCGCCTACACCAAGCGCAGCCCGGCCGAGGGCGTGGCCTGGCGCCACGAACCATCGCTGCTGGCGCTGGCTGCGTGGGCCGACTTCCTGGTGCTCACCGTGGCCGGAGGCCCGGCCACACACCACCTGGTGAACGCCGAGGTGCTGCGCGCGCTGGGTCCCCAGGGCCTGCTGGTCAACGTGGCGCGTGGCAGCGTGGTGGACGAAGCGGCGCTGACCGCCTGCCTGCAAAGCGGCGAACTGGGCGGCGCGGCGCTGGACGTGTTCGAGGACGAGCCCCGTGTACCCGCAGCCCTGCTGGCGCTGGACAACGTGGTGCTGGCACCGCACATGGCCAGCGGCACCCACGACACCCGGCAGGCCATGGCCGACCTCACCCTGGCCAACCTGCGCGCCGGCCTGGCCGGGGAACCCCTGCCCGCCCGCGCGGCCTGACCCTTTTTCCGCATTCGACAAGCCTGCCGACCATGAACGCCCCCGTGACGCCCCGCACCATCCGCATCCACCCACACGACAACGTGGCCGTGGTCGTCAACGACGGTGGCCTGCCCGCCGGCACCGCTCTGCCCGGCGGCCCCACGCTGGTGCAGGCCGTGCCGCAGGGCCACAAGGTCGCGTTGGCCGACCTGCCCGCCGGCACCGCCGTGCGCCGCTACAACGTGGTCATCGGCCACACGGCGGTGGACATTCCCGCCGGCGGCTGGGTCAACGAACAGCGGCTGGTGATGCCCGAGGCGCGTTCGCTGCAGGGCCTGCCCGCCCCCACACCGCCCGCGGAGCTGCCGCCACTGGAAGGTCACACCTTCCTGGGCTACCGCAACGCCGACGGCAGCGTGGGCACGCGCAACCTGCTGGCCGTGACGACCACGGTGCAGTGCGTGGCCGGGGTGCTCGAATTCGCCGTCGAGCGCATCCAGAAGGACCTGCTGCCGCGGTATCCGAACGTGGACGGCGTGGTGGGCCTGACGCACAGCTACGGCTGCGGCGTGGCCATCGACGCGCCCGACGCCATCATCCCGATCCGCACGGTACGCAACCTGGCGACGAACCCCAACTTCGGCGGCGAGGTGATGGTGCTCAGCCTGGGCTGCGAGAAGCTGCAGCCCGAGCGGCTGCTGCCGCCGGGCAGCATCCCGATCAGCGATGAGCGCCAAGGGCCGGACGTCGTCTGCTTACAGGACGAGAAACACGTCGGCTTCATGTCGATGATCGACAGCATCCTCACGCAAGCGAAGACCCACCTGGAACGCCTGAACGCGCGCCAGCGCACCACCTGCCCGGTGAGCGAACTGGTGGTGGGCGTGCAGTGCGGCGGCAGCGACGCCTTCTCCGGCGTGACCGCCAACCCGGCCGTGGGCTTCGCGACCGACCTGCTGGTGCGCGCCGGCGCCACGGTGATGTTCAGCGAGAACACCGAGGTGCGGGACGCGGTGGACCAGCTCACGCGCCGCGCCGCGACGCCCGAAGTCGCCGACGCGATCGTGCGCGAACTCGGCTGGTACGACGCCTACCTGGCGCGCGGCCAGGCCGACCGCAGCGCCAACACCACGCCCGGCAACAAAAAGGGCGGGTTGTCGAACATCGTCGAGAAGGCCATGGGCTCCATCGTCAAGAGCGGCAACGGCCCGATCCACGGGGTCATCGGCCCTGGCGAAAAGGTGAAGCAAAAGGGCCTGATCTTCGCGGCCACGCCCGCCAGCGACTTCATCTGCGGCACGCTGCAGCTGGCCGCGGGCATGAACCTGCACGTGTTCACCACCGGCCGCGGCACGCCGTATGGCCTGGCCGAATGCCCGGTGATCAAAGTGGCCACGCGCAACGACCTGGCCCGCCGCTGGCACGACTTGATGGACGTCAACGCCGGCCGCATCGCCAGCGGCGAAGCGAGCATCGACGAGCTGGGCTGGGAACTGTTCCACCGCCTGCTGGCCGTGGCCAGCGGCGAGAAGACCTGGGCCGAACGCTGGGGCCTGCACAACGACCTGGTGCTGTTCAACCCGGCACCGATCACCTGACGAGGTCACCCGCGCCAGCATGCCCATCGAACGACTGGACCCCGCTCAGTTCTTCGGCGAAGTCGGCGGTGAACCCGTCGGCCTGTTCCGCCTGCGCCACGCCAGCGGCATGGAGGTGGCCGTCTGCAACCTGGGCGCCAAGGTGTTGCAGATCGGGGTGCCGGATCGCGATGGCATGCTGGACGACGTGGCTCTGGGCTACGACAGCCTGGCTGCGCTGCGGGCCGGCGCGCCGTCCATGGGCGCCTTCATCGGGCGCTACGCGGGGCGCATCGGCCAGGCATGCTACACGCTGGACGGCACCACCTACCCGCTGGAAGCGAACGCTGGACCGCACACGATCCACGGCGGCCCGGAGGGTTCGCGCCACCGCGTGTTCTCGGCCCACCAGGACGCAACCGACCAACTCACGCTGCGCTTGCGCTTTGAGCCGTCGGTGGACCGTCACCCGGGCATCGTTGACCTCACGCTGAGTTACCGCCTCACCGACGGTCACACCCTGGTGGTGGAACACGAAGCGGTGGCGGTCTGCAACGTCAGCCCGGCCTCGCCCGCGAGCTTCACGCCGCACATCTTCTTCAACCTCGATGGCCCGGGCCGCACCCTCATCGACGACCACCAGCTGCAGGTGTTCGCCACGCACCGGCTGGCCACCGACACCGACCACGTGGCCACGGGTGAACGCATCGCCCTGGACGGTCATGCGCTGGACCTGCGCAGAGGCCGGCGCCTGGGCGACCTGCCCGACATCGACCACGCCTACGAAGTGGCGCCCGCGCGGGACGGCGCGTTGCGCCGCGTGGCCCGCGCGCACAGCCTGGCCAGCGGCCACACCCTGGACGTGTGGACCACCGAACCCGTGCTGCAGGTCTACACCGCTGGCGCGCTGGGCACCGGCGCCACACCCGACGTCGGCAAACACGGCGTGGTGCACCGCCCGCGTGCCGGCCTGTGCCTGGAACCGCAGCAGTACCCCAACGCGGTGAACTGCCCGGCGTTACCGCTCAACCGCGTGACGGTAGGCCAGCCTTACCGGGCACGGACGGAGTACCGCT
>NZ_JBPCSJ010000060.1:0-2997 GCF_051007235.1 Hydrogenophaga sp.
CACCGCCGACTTGTTGCCGCCCTTGCCGCCGATGCGGATGCCCTGCGGGTTCTTGCCGCCGTGCCCAAACGGCGATGTGCCGCCGGTGCCGATCCACTTGCTGCCGCCCTCGTGGCGTTCCTTCTGCTCTTCCAGCCGTTTCTTGAGCGTCTCCATCAGCTCATCCCAGTCCATCTTCGGCGCGTTGGCGATCTGCTCGGCCGATAGGATGCGCTCCATTTCCTGGCGCAGCCAGTCGGCCGGGATGGGCTTGGTGAAGTCCGCGATCAGCTCCACGCCCTTGAAATAGGCGGCGAAGGCGCGGTCGAACTTGTCGTAGTGCTTCTCGTCCTTGACCAGCGCGGTGCGGGCCAGGAAGTAGAAGTCGTCCATGGTGCAGGCTTCGGGGTTGGCCGGGCCCACCACGTCGGCCTTGAGCGCTTCGAGCAGCGTCAGGTATTCCTTGACCGAGACCGGCAGCTTGGCCGAACGCAGGGTGTAGAAGAAGTCGATCAGCATGGCAAATGCTCCGTGTTCGGCTCTCGGCAGCTCCGCCGCCGGGCCGCCCCAAGGCTGGGCAGCCCCCGGACCAGGCATGGACCGGGTCCCATCCCGGCCCGGGGGCAGCGACCCGTGAAGCGGTGGAGCGTGGGGGTCATCGATTTCTCTGGTTCATGAACACCAGCTTTTCGAACAGCGTGGTGTCCTGCTCGTTCTTGAGCAGCGCGCCCACCAGCGGTGGCACGGCCACCTTGCTGTCGGCGCTTTGCAGCGCTTCGAGTGGGATGTCTTCGGCCATCTGCAGCTTGAGCCAGTCGATCAGTTCGCTGGTGCTGGGCTTCTTCTTCAGGCCGGGCAGGTTGCGCACGTCGTAGAAGGTCTTCATCGCCACCGTCAGCAGCTCGTTCTTCAGACCGGGGAAGTGCACCTCCACGATCTTCTTCATGGTCTCGGCTTCGGGGAACTTGATGTAGTGAAAGAAACAGCGGCGCAGGAAGGCGTCGGGCAGTTCTTTTTCGTTGTTGGAGGTGATGAACACCAGCGGCCGGTGCTTGGCCTTGATCAGTTCGCGCGTCTCGTAGCAGTAGAACTCCATGCGGTCGAGTTCGCGCAGCAGATCGTTCGGGAATTCGATGTCGGCCTTGTCGATTTCGTCGATCAGCAGCGCCACCGGCCGGTCGGCGGTGAAGGCCTGCCAGAGCACGCCCTGCACGATGTAGTTGCGGATGTCCTTCACACGCTCGGCGCTGTCGCCGGTGTTGAGCTGGCTGTCGCGCAGGCGGCTCACCGCGTCGTACTCGTACAGGCCCTGTTGCGCCTTGGTGGTGCTTTTGATGTGCCACTGCAGCAGCGGCATGTCCAGCGCCTGGGCCACTTCTTCGGCCAGCATGGTCTTGCCGGTACCGGGTTCGCCCTTGACGAGCAAGGGGCGCTTGAGCGTGATCGCGGCGTTGACAGCCAGCATCAGGTCCTGTGTGGCGACGTAGTTTTGTGAGCCTTGGAATTTCATGGTGCGGACGGGGGCGTGTGGGCGGGGTTGCGGGGGGAACGACGCGTGCCGGCGTGCGGCATCAGGGTTATCAATAAGTGGATGGTGATAGGTGAGTCTATATAATCGGGGATTGATTTTTATCAATCGATTTCTTCATTCTGCTTGCCAAATGAACCAACTGTTGTCCACGATGATCCGTTCCCTTGTCGCCGCTGCGACCTTTTCCGTGGCCGCGGTCGGAGCCCATGCGCAAGGCGCCACCGGCAATGCTGACGCCGGCAAGAAGAAGGCCGACATGTGCATCGGCTGCCACGGCATCGTGGGCTACCAGAACAGCTTTCCTGAAATCCACAAGGTGCCGATGATTTCGGGCCAGTCGGACAAGTACATCATCGCCGCGCTGACCGCCTACAAGTCGGGCGATCGCAAGCACCCGTCCATGCGCGGCATCGCCGGCTCCCTGTCCGATCAGGACATGGCCGATCTGGCCGCGTTCTATTCGACCCAGGGCGGCCAGCCCGTGCCCGATGCGCCCAAGGCGGCCAGTGCCGCGGTGGCGGCTTTGCTCGAAAAGGGCGCCTGCGTGTCCTGCCACGGCGCAAACTTCAGCAAGCCGATCGACCCCAGCTACCCCAAGATTGCCGGCCAGCACCCCGACTACCTGTTCGTCGCGCTCAAGGCCTACACCGTCGAAGGCAGCAACGTGGTGGGTCGCTCCAACCCCATCATGGCCGGCATGGCCAAGCAGTTCAAGCCGGCCGAGCTGCGCCAGATCGCCAAGTACCTGGGCTCGCTGGACACCGAACTCAAGACGGTGCCGCAGTCGCGCTTCCGCTGATCTGCATCGCATCCCCTCCCCAAAAAGCCGCTCGATGAGCGGCTTTTTTGTTTCAGTCCTGGGTGGCACGTTGTCGCACGTGTTCGATGTAGGCCTGTCCGTCGGGCGGTCGACCGCTGCGCTGGCTTTCCCAGATCATGCGGCCCAGGCACTCCATCACCTCGTGGTGGGCGGCGTGCAGGTCGCCGCGGCGGGCCGTCAGCAGCTCCACTGCCTGGCGAATGCCGGGCGGCTGGTCGATGCTGCACTGCTCGCTGATCGACAGGTGCATGGACAGGTGCAGGAACGGATTGGCTTTTTCGGCGTCTGGCTGCCCCATGGCCGCCAGCGCGGCGTCCACATCGGCGAAGTCGGCGTGGTACTCGGGGTGCTCGCTCATCCACTGACCAGCGATCATCTCGATCGCTTCCAGGGGCTGTTGCAGGCGCTGTTTGTCGTACACCGCACAGAAGAAGCGGCGCACGTCGGCTTGTGAAGGGCTGAACATGCGCGGATTGTCCCGCAAGCGGCCAGCCCGTCCGGTGCGCTTGGGTACAGTGTGGGCCAGTTTCACGGCCCATCAGGAGACACCCCATGACCCAAGCCTTCATCTGCGACGCGATCCGCACCCCGTTTGGCCGCTACGGCGGCGCGCTCAGCTCGGTGCGCACCGACGACCTGGCCGCCATCCCGCTGCGCGCGCTGATGG
>NZ_JBPCSJ010000061.1:0-16178 GCF_051007235.1 Hydrogenophaga sp.
CCACATCGCTGCCGAACACGATGGGCGCATGGCCCTCGGGCCAGTCGCGGATGCCGCGCTCGGCCTCGTCCAGGATGCCTTCCCACACGTGCGCCTGATAAGGCACCAGCTTTTCAACCGCGAAGCGGCGCACCATGCCGGGCGGGATGCGCAACGCGATCTGCGCCGCCTCGATCACCACCGTGCCACTGCCGCAGCAAGGGTCGTACAGCGGGGTGATCTCTTCCAGCGTCTTGGCGCTGCCGCCGTTCCAGCCGGTGGCCGCGATCATGGCCGCGGCCAGGGTTTCTTTCAGCGGCGCGTCGCCCTTGTCCTCGCGCCAGCCGCGCTTGAACAGCGGCTCGCCCGAGGTGTCGATGTACAGCGTGAGCTCGTCGGTGGTGACGTGCGCGTAGATGCGCACATCGGGCCAGGTGGTGTCGACGCTGGGCCGCTCGCCGCGCTTGGCGCGGAAGCGGTCGCAGATCGCGTCCTTGATCTTGAGCGCCGCGAAGTTCAGGCTGGTCAGCGGGCTGTGCTGCGCGGTGATCTCGACCTTGATGGTCTGCGCCGGGCTGAACCAGATTTCCCACGCCACCTCGCTGGCGGCGTTGTACAGGTCCTGTTCGCTGCGATAACCGCCGTGCCAGAGCTGCACGAGCACGCGCTGGGCCAGGCGGCTGTGCAGGTTCAGGCGCATGGCCTCGCGCCACGAGGCCTTCACGCCCACACCGCCGCGGGCCTTGAAGGCCAGCGGCTCGCCGGTGACGCGCTGTACCTCGTCGGCCAGGAGATCCTCCACGCCGGCGGCGCAGGGGAGAAAGAGTTTGAGTTGGTTCATGACAGGTTCTCAAGGCGGCGCCCTTCGACAGGCGCAGGACGGGCCGCCAGCATGCCCCGCTGGAGGGTGACGCGCCGCGGCGCGGGGCTCACAAGCTTTTCCGCAAATTGGCAGGCGCGATGCGCAAGGCCTCGCGGTACTTGGCCACGGTGCGGCGCGCACATTCGATGCCCTGCTCCTTGAGCAGGTCCGACAGCTGGTTGTCCGACAGCGGCTTCTTGGTGTCTTCGGCGCTGATGAACTGCTTGAGCAGCGCCCGCACCGCCGTGCTGGAAGCGTTGCCGCCGGTCTCGGTGCCCAGGCTGGAGCCGAAGAAGTACTTGAGCTCGTAGGTGCCGAACGGCGTGCTCATGTACTTGGCGGTGGTCACGCGGCTGATGGTGGACTCGTGCAGGCCCAGCTCGTCGGCGATCTCGCGCAGCACCAGCGGGCGCATGGCCAGTTCGCCGTGCATGAAGAAGTTGCGCTGGCGTTCGACGATGGCCGAGGACACGCGCAGGATGGTGTCGAAGCGCTGCTGGATGTTCTTGATGAACCAGCGCGCCTCCTGCAGGCGCTGCTGCATGGCGGCGTGGCCGGCTTCGCCGCCGTTGTCGCGGCCGCCACGGTTGGCGCGCATGGCGTTGGCGTAAACGTCGTGCACGCGCAGGCGCGGCATCACGTCGGGGTTGAGCGTGACCTTGAAGCCACGGCCGGCGCGCACCACCAGCACGTCGGGCACCACCACGTTGCGCTCGACGTCCACGAAACGGCGGCCCGGCTTGGGCTCCAGCCCGGCGATCAGCGCCAGCGCGGCGCGCACGGTCTCGTCATCGGCGCCGGTGAGACTGCACAGGCGCTTGACATCGCGCTTGGCGATCAGCTCCAGCGGTTGCTGGCAGATGGCCAGCGCGGCGCGGGCGGCGGGCGTGTTGCGCAACTCTTCGATCTGCAGGCGCAGGCATTCGGCCAGGTCGCGCGCACCCACACCGGCGGGCTCCATATGCTGAAGCCAGCCCAGCGCGGTGCGCAGCCGGGCCAGGGCCTCGTCCAGCTGGTCGATCTCGGGCTGCGCTTCGGCATCCATCCCGGTGGACAGGCGCCACCAGGCCACAGCCAGTTCGTCGAGGCGGCCGTCGAGGTAGCCGTCGTCGTTGAGCGATTCGATGAGGAAGTACAGGGCGGCCCGGTCTTCGTCGTTCAGGCGCAGGGTGCGCGCCTGGTCGTGCAGGTGGTCGTGCAGGCCAACGTGGCTGCGCGCCAGGTCGGCGGCGCTGGCGGTTTCATCGTCGTCACCGCTGCTGCTGTTGTTGCGCGCCGGGGCGTCGCCACCCCATTCGCTGTCGTCCGGCGCCATCTCGACGGTGCCGTCGCCTTCCCAGCTCTCTTCCACCGGGGTGGCACCGTCCAGGCGGCTTTCCACATCATCGGTGGGCGTGCTGTCACTGTCCGTGGCGCTGGTGCTGCTGGAAGACAGCATCGGCGCGTCGAACTCAGCGGAAGGGCCTTCGGCCGCCGCGGGCAACGATGCGTCGGCGATCTGCTCGCCCGCGCTGACCGGCGTGTCGGTCTGCTCCAGGCCAAACGCCTCGCGCTCGGCGATGTCTTCGGCCTTCTCCAGGAACGGATTCTCGTCGAGCATCTGCTCGACTTCCTGCGCCATCTCCAGCGTGGACAGCTGCAGCAGGCGGATGGACTGCTGCAGCTGGGGCGTGAGCGCCAGGTGCTGCGAAACGCGCAGTGACAGGCCGGGTTTCATGTTCACATGCGGAAATGTTCGCCGAGGTACACGCGGCGCACGTCGGGGTTCTCGACGATCTCGGCCGGTGTGCCGCTGGCCAGCACGTGGCCGTCGCTGATGATGTAGGCGCGGTCGCAGATGCCCAGAGTCTCGCGCACGTTGTGGTCGGTGATGAGCACCCCGATGCCGCGCGCCTTGAGGAAACCGATGATGCGCTGGATCTCGATCACCGCGATCGGATCGATGCCCGCGAAAGGTTCGTCCAGCAGGATGAAGCGCGGGTTGGTGGCCAGGGCGCGGGCGATTTCCACACGCCGCCGCTCGCCACCCGATAAGGCCGGGGCGGGCGATTCGCGCAGGTGGTCCACGTGCAGGTCCTTGAGCAGCGCATCCAGCCGCGCCTCGATGGCGGCGTTCTTCAGCGGCTTGCCGGCGTCATCGAGCTGCAGCTCCAGCACCGCGCGCACGTTCTCGGCCACGCTGAGCTTGCGGAAGATGGACGCTTCCTGCGGCAGGTAGCCCAGCCCCAGGCGCGCGCGGCGGTGGATGGGCAGGCGCTCGATGGCCTGGCCGTCCAGCAGGATCTGCCCGGCATCGTTGCGCAGCAGGCCGACGAGCATGTAGAACGACGTCGTCTTGCCAGCCCCGTTGGGGCCGAGCAGGCCCACGACCTCGCCCTTGTCCACCGCCAGCGAGACGTCCTTGACCACCTTGCGGCTGCCGTAGGACTTCTGCAGACCCCGCGCTTCCAGGCGGCTACCGGGCTCCGCCCCGTCGTGGGGTGCGCGGGTGTCGGGGAAAACGGTGCTGACGGGCGAAAGACCGCTCACGGCCGGCCCTCGCCCAGCTGGCCGCTGGGCTTGAGCGGCGCCGGGCTGGCGGCGGGTGCCACGGGCGCATCGGCCTTGGGCACCGGCGTGAACATGGCGCGCACCCGGCCCGAGGGGTTGGACGCGGTGCGGCTGCCCGGACCTCCGTCCACGCTGAAGGTGTCGTTGCCGCTGTTGTAGACGATGACACTGCCCGCGGTTTCGTCGTTGAGCTGGCTGCCCTTGTAGCGGCGCAACACGGCGGCGCCGGTGAACGTCACCGTCTCGGCCTTGCTGTCGTATTCGATGCGCTCGGCCTGGCCTTCGATGTGTTCGTCCACGCCGTCGCGCTTCTGGCGAAACGAGCCGGGCTTGCCGGTCACCAGACCGAACTGGTTGCCCTGGGCGTCCTGGCGCACCTCGACCTGTGCGCCGCGGATGACGATGGTGCCCTTGGTGATGACCACGTTGCCGGAGAAGACGCTGGTCTGACGGGCGTCGTCGTAACGCAGGGTGTCGGCCTCGGCGTTGAGCGGCTTGTTGCGGTCGGCCCGCTCGGCGTGGGCACCAACGGCCACCGTCAAGCCGGCGATCAGGACCAGGCGGGGCAGAACAAGGCGGGAAAGGGTGTTGGGGCGCATGAATGCAAGGGCACGAAACTTGCATTCATTGTAGCGGTGCAAGCCCTCGCACCGGGGCCTGCGCCCGAGGGAACACGGCGAAATTTTCGCCGGCAGCGCCGGACCGGCGCCGCCTCGAGAACGATCAGGCGCCCTTGCGCAGTTCGGCGATCAGCGCGTCGGCGATCTGCAGCGTGCGTGGACCCTGGCCCGGCACGTAAAAGCGCCCGCCCACGCCCAGGGCCGGCGTGCCCTCGACGCCATACAGGTCCTGCATCTGGGCAGCGCGTTTGGCCTTGCCCACCACCGAGAACGAGTTGAACAGCTCGTTGAATTTCTTCATGTCCACGCCCTGCTTGCCCATCCAGTCGGTGGCCGCGGCCGGGTCCTGCAGGCGCACCTTGTCCACGTGGAAGGCGCGGAACACCTTTTCGTGCAACGAGTCGACCAGGCCCATGGCTTCGATCGTGTAGTACAGGCGCTGCATGGGCACAAAGGCATCGCTGAAGGCCACCGGCGTGCGGCGCACCACCACGTTGGCGGGCAGCTTCTTCATCCAGGCGGCCATGACCGGCTCGAAGTTGTAACAGTGGATGCACGAGTAAGCAAAGAATTCCAGCACCTCGACCTTGCCGGCGCCGCTGTCGGTGGCCACCGGTTTGCCCAGGCGCAGGTAATCCGTTCCTTCCTTGAAACCACCCACCTGGGCCTGTGCTGCCAGGGGCACCAGGCCGGCGCCGGCGGTCAGGGCGGTGGCACCAGCGGCCAGCAGGGAACGGGAAAAATCGCGACGTTGCATGAAATCAGACTCCTGAGTGGGGCCCTTTGGGGCCCGGAACGGGGCGGGAAGTTCCCGCCCGGTCGGTACCGGCGGCCTCGCGCATCACTTCTGGATGCGCACCAGCGCGGCTTCGACGCCGTTGGTTTCGAGCTGCTCGCGCGTGGCGTCGGCCATGGCCTTGTCGTTGAACGGTCCCAGGCGCACACGGAACACGGTGCGACCCGACTGCTCGCGCTCGCTCACGTCGGCGGCCATGCCCATCATGGCCAGCTTGGCGCGCTGGGCTTCGGCGTCTTCGGGCGACTTGAAGGCACCGGCCTGCACGAAGTAGCTGAACGGGTCCGCCGCCGTGGACGAACCCTTGGTCGTGGACGCCGTGGCGGAGTTCTTGGCCGCGGTCGCGCTGACGGTGGGCGTGCCGCCGAGCTTGCTGGCCACCAGATCGCCCAGCGGATCGGCCCCGGGCTTGGGGGTCGCCGTGGTGGCCGTGGCAGCCGGCTTGGACGTCGCCATGGTGGCGGTGGCGGCGGGTTTGGTGGGCACTGGCAGGGGCTGTCCATCGGCCGGCGGCACCGAGATGGCGCCCGCCGTGTCGGTGCCTTCAGGGGTCACCGGCGTGGGCAGCGGCGCCGGCTTGCCAGCCAGCTGGGCGTTCGGGTTCCAGCCCTTGTTGCGCTCGGCTTCTTCGATGTCCTGCGCCGGCTTGCGCGAGACACCGCGATCCACAAAGGGCACCGGCACGCGGGTAACGTACACCGCCACCGACAAGGCAATGCCCAGGCCCACGAGCAGGCCCACGACAAAACCGACCAGGGTACCGCCAGCGTGCTGGCGTTTGCTTGATTTCATGATGGGGAGGGTTCTCACATCTTCTGCGGCGCGCTCACGCCGAGCACGGCCAGCCCATTGTGCAACACCTGTGCCGTGGCCTTGACCAGCGCCAGCCGCGCCCGCTTGACCGTTTCATCATCCACCAGGATGCGCTCGGCGTCGTAGTAGCTGTGGTACGCAGCGGCCAGTTCGCGCAGGTAAAAAGTCACGTCGTGCGGGGCAAAGCCCTCGGCCGCCGCGGTGAGCATGGCCGGGTACTTGGCCAGCAGCAGCATGAGCGACTGCGCGGCCGGCGTGTCCAGCGGCGAGAGGTCGACCCCGGCCAGCGTGGCGGCGTCACCGCCCCAGGCGGCCAGCACCGAACAGATGCGCGCGTGGGCGTACTGCACGTAATAGACCGGGTTGTCGTTGTTCTTCTGCACCGCCAGGTCGACGTCGAAGGTGTATTCGGTGTCGGGCTTGCGGCTGAGCAGGAAGAAGCGCACCGCGTCCTTGCTGGTCCACTCGATCAGGTCGCGCAGCGTCACGTAGCTGCCGGCGCGCTTGCTGATCTTGACCTCTTCGCCGTTGCGCACCACGCGCACCATGGTGTGCAGCACATAGTCGGGGTAGCCCTGGGGAATGCCCACATTGGCCGCCTGCAGGCCGGCGCGCACGCGCGCAATCGTCCCGTGGTGGTCGGTGCCCTGGATGTTGATGACCTTGGTGAAACCGCGCTCCCACTTGGCGATGTGGTAGGCCACGTCGGGCACAAAGTAGGTGTAGGTGCCGTCGCCCTTGCGCATGACGCGGTCCTTGTCGTCACCGTAGTCGGTCGACTTCAGCCACAGCGCACCGTCCTGCTCGTAGGTCTTGCCATTGGCGACCAGCCGGTTCACTGTCGCGTCCACGCGGCCGTCGGTGTAGAGGCTGGATTCCAGGTAGTAGTGGTCGAACTTGACCGCGAAGGCCTGCAGGTCCAGGTCCTGCTCGTTGCGCAGGTAGGCGACAGCGAACTGCCGGATGTTGTCGTAGTCCTCGACATCGCCGTTCGCGGTGAACTCGCGGTCATCGGCCTTCACGGTGGCACGGGCCTTGAAGGCCTCGGCGATGTCGGCGATGTAGTCGCCGTTGTAGAAGTTCTTGGCCAGCGGGTTGTCGCTGTCGGTGGGCCAGCAGTCGTCACCCGGTTTGAAGCCCTTGGCGCGCAATTGCGTGCTGGTGGCCAGGGTGCCGATCTGCACGCCAGCGTCGTTGTAATAGAACTCGCGGTGCACGTTCCAGCCCTGGGTGCTGTAGAGGCTGCAGATCGCGTCGCCCAGCGCTGCCTGGCGGCCGTGGCCCACGTGCAGCGGGACGGTGGGGTTGGCGGAGACGAACTCCACCATCAGGCGCTGGCCGTTGGACGGCTGCACACCGAAAGCGTCGCCGGCCTGCAGCACCTCTTGCACGATCTGCTGCTTGGCCGCGGGCGTGAGGCGGATGTTGATGAAGCCGGGACCGGCGATGTCGATGTCGGCCACCCAGCGCTGGTAGACCGGCAGCGCCAGCAGCGCCGCCCGGAGCTGTTCGCCGACCTGGCGCGGGTTGGCTTTGAGCGGCTTGGCCAGCTGCATGGCGGCGGTGATGGCGTAGTCGCCGTGCGCTGCCACCTTGGGCGATTCGAAGGCGGCCTTGTCGCCGGCACCGGGTGAGAGCTGGTCCAGCGCCTGCGCGAGGCCAGCCAGCAGTTCCTGTTTGATCTTGAGCATAGGAACGGGATTTTAGGTTCCGGCCCACCCCCTCTCATCGCCGACCGGCGGCGCAAGCCGGTTCGCACGAGCCCACGGCCTCCGAAAGCGCCTTTGGGGTGGTGAAAAGGTGACCGCTGTCCGGCCACGCCCCCATCCCGGCGGGGCCAGAAAAGGGCAGCCATGCCCGGCCCGGTGACACCTGATGCGCCCTGGGCCGGACCGACACGCAACCTTAAGTTTTGCGGTGCTATCGTGGCTGCGCCGTGCGATGTCCTCACGGCCTGTTCCCACCCACCGAGGTTGAACCCCATGAAACAACTGATTGCCCTGATCGCCCTGAGCGGCGCCGCCCTGCTGTCGTTCGCCCAGACCGCCGCCCCTGCGGCCGCGCCGGCCGCCGACAAAGCCCCGACGGCCCAGCAGAGCAAGATGGCCACCTGCAACAAGGACGCCGGCGAGAAGAAAGGCGACGAGCGCAAAGCCTTCATGAAGGAGTGCCTGAGCGCCAAGCCCGACGGCAAAACCGCCCAGCAGAACAAGATGAAAACCTGCAACGAAGACGCGGGCAAAAAGGCGCTCAAGGGCGACGAGCGCAAGAAGTTCATGAGCGAATGCTTGAAGGGATGAATCGAGCCCCCACGCTCCGCCGCTGCGCGGGTCGCTGCCCCCCAGGGGGGCTGACCCACCTTGGGGCGGTCCGGCGTAGGTTCTCTGGGATCGTCAAGCAGCCGAAACCGAGTGTGTGCAATCAAACGGCAGGCCGCTGTGCCAGACGGCGAAGGCGATGCGCAGCAGTTTGCGCGCCAGCGCCACCGGCGCTTCGGTTGTCTTGAGTCCCCTTGCGCACAAGGCCTTGTGCGCTCTCTTGAATGTGCTCGTGTGGCAAGCCAAGATCGCCGTCAGGCAGGTCTGGTGGCGCAATGCCAGCTGCCCTAGCGTGGACAGGCGCCTGCGGCCCCGGCCGCTGCCCGAGTCACGGGCTCTGGGGTCCAGCCCGCTGTAGGCCACCAGCGCATCGGCGGCGAAAAAGTTCAGCTGCGCCAACACATTCCTGAGCAGTGCACTCCTCAGCGGTCCCACGCCCACGATGCTTTGCATCAGGCGCTGGCACTCCCGCGAACGAGCCTCCTGCTCCAGCAGCACCACGATGCGCGCTTCGATGACTTGGAGCAACGCAGTGAAGCCCGCCTCCAAGACCTGGACTTGGGCAGTGATCGAACCTTCAAAGCCCTGTAGCGACCGGAGCAGCGCCGTGCGCTCGCTCAACACAGCCCAGCGCCGCAGCACCGGGTGTACGCCCGCTCCAACCCAGGGCAAGGCTTGTGCCAGCGGCACAGCGACGTTGTGCTGTTAAGCCACGTAGCCGGCGATGGCCTGCGCATCACCCCGGTCGGTCTTGGCCCGTGCGTCCAGGGCGTTGGCGCAGAACTGCACGTCACGGGCGTTCAGTACGAACACCTGCAGGCCAGCCGCATAGGCCAGACCGGCGAGCATCTGGTGATACCGCCCGCTCGCATCCATGGCCTGTCAGGCCCGGTCGGGCAGCTGACGCCGTCAGGCGCTGATCGCCTGGGCCTCGATGGAGATAGTGCGAGAGCCCGCCTGACCATGGACTGCGACCACCCTATCGGCTTTGGCCACATCCACATCCACCTGAACCTCTTGCATGACAATCTCCCGGGAGAAACGATAACAAGTGTCGGGATGGAGATCCCAGACAGTAGCGTTGGCTTGCTTGAATATCGGCGCTCTTGCAGGGCGCTCAGAGCCTTATAGACATTGGACAGCGAGGTTGGTGCGATCTTCGCCAGTCGGTCGTTGCCGATCGCCGGGTGTTCAGGCCCTCCACTCCCACACTGCAACCATACAAGCGGGTTCCACGGATGCCCTGGAACGGGACACGCTCTCTGGCCACGCCCATACAGCCCGATGCAAGCCTCAGCAGTGACGGTGTCTGCTTGCGCAGACTTGCTTGCCTTATGTGTTCACGCGTCGCTTGAGCCAGCGCATGACGGCGCCCACGCCGGGCAGTTTTTCGTACAGCTCTTCGGCCGCGTCCCAGTAGTCGCGGTGGTCGGCGATACGGCCGTCTTCGGCCAGCACCAGGTGCGAGCCGCCGCGCACCACCTGCGCGGTGACCGTGTCGAAGCGTTTGAAGCGGAAGCGGAACTCCCACACCAGGAACACCTGCGCGCCGTCGACGATGCGCTGCGTCACCACGAAATGCGGTTCGTGCAAGCTGGTGAACATGTGCTCGAAGATGCGCCGGATGGCCGCGTGACCCCGCACCTCGTTGAACGGGTCTTTGAAGCGCGCCTCGGGCGTGTAGAACGCGCCGATCTGCGCGACGCTCTGCGGCGAGAGCGTTTCAAAGAACTGGCAGATGCGCTCGGTGGCGGCGCGGGCCTCGTCGGTGGTCATGCCGCATTACAAGCCGGTGAAGCGCCGCACGAGGGGGAAGTACAGCCGGTGCGGCAGCACGCGCAGCAGCTTCATCCAGCGCGTGAAACGCTTGGGGTAGTGGATGTCGAAGGCCCCCTCGGACCAGCCGTCCAGCATGGCCTGCGCCGCCTGTTCGGGGGTGATGAGGGCCGGCATGGCGAAGGCGTTCTGCGC
Organism: Hydrogenophaga sp.; assembly: GCF_051007235.1. Classification (GTDB taxonomy): domain Bacteria; phylum Pseudomonadota; class Gammaproteobacteria; order Burkholderiales; family Burkholderiaceae_C; genus Hydrogenophaga. The sequence continues at coordinate 9,910 of NZ_JBPCSJ010000061.1, forward strand.
CGTCAGCGGCGTCTGCACGAAGCCAGGGTGCACCACGCTCACGCCCAGACCCTGGGGCTGCAGGTCGAGGTAGAGGTTTTCGGCCAGGTTGGTCAGCGCGGCCTTGGTGGGCCCGTAGGCCAGGCTCTGCGGCAGGCCGCGGTAGCCGGCCACGCTGCTGACCAGGCTGAGGTGGCCGCTGCCTCGCGCCAGCAGGGTGGGCAGCACCGCGTCCAGCACGTGCAGCGCGCCGCGGTAGTTGATGTCCAGGTGGCGTTGCATCTCGGCCAGGTCGAAGGCGGTGGCGCGCTGGGCGCGGTAGTGGCCAGCGCAGTACAGCACCAGGTCCAGCGGACCCTGGGCCAGGATCTCGGTGGCGCAGGTGCGCACGGCGGCCGCGTCGGTCACGTCCAGTGGCCAGGCCTGCAAGGGGCGCTGGGTGTTCTGTTCGCGTGCGCTCTGGCGGTGCTCGGCCACCAGCGCGTCCAGCGCCGCCGCGCCGCGGGCCGACACCAGCACCTGCGCACCGCGCTCGGCCAGCGCCAGCACGGTCGCGCGGCCGATGCCGGTCGAGCCGCCCACCACCCAGACCCGGAGCCCGGCCCACTGGCGGATGCGGGGGTTGTAGGGACGCAGCAGGCTCCAGCCGCCCATGTCCTGTGCGGTGGGGCGGGGCTGCTCGACAAAACCGTGGGCGACGCTCATGACGGACGCTTCACAAACGACAGCGTGACCTCGCCGAGGTGGATGCCGAACTTGCTCATGGCCGCCTTGTTGAGCATCACGCGCTGGTCCATCAGGTACATCCAGTCGTCGAACTGCACCTCCCAGACCCGGCCGTCGACCGGCAGCGCCAGCGTGTAGCCCCAGCGGAAGGCGTTGCCTGCGGTCTGACCCTGGGCCACGCCCACCACGTCGTCGGCGCGGCCTTCGTAGCGGCCGTTGCCCAGGTGTTTCAGGCGCCAGATGCGCTTTTGCGTCGTGCCATCCGAGTAGACGAAGTCTTCGTCGAGCACGCCTTCTTCGCCGGTCCAGCTGCAGCGCATGACCACGGTGAAGCGCTTGACCACCTTGCCGCTGCGGTCGGTGAACACGCCGTAGGCGTCCAGCGTGCCGTTGAAGTACTCGCGCAGGTCGAGCACGGGTTTGTCGGCCGAATAGTCGGTGACCTGCGGGCCGGCACAGCCGGTGAGGGCCAGGGCCGACGCAGCGGCGCCCGAGGTGAGGAGCAGGCGGCGTTTCATGAAGGGGCTTTCAGTGAGGAGGACAGAGCAGCGGCGCTGCGGCGCGCCGGGCGGATGAGCAGGGTGTGCAACAGGCCGGCGGCCAGCAGCTTGAGGGCGCAGGGCAGCAGGCAGTAGGCGACGGTGAGGGTCCACAGGGCTTGCGGGTCGCGCGCGCCGGGCGTGTAGCCGAAAGCGCCCAGCAGCGGCAGCGCCAGGCCGGCCGCCAGCGCCAGGTTGAGCTTGGCGGCGAAGTTCCACCAGCCCAGGTAGGCGCCTTCGCGCTGGCCGCGTTCGCCCAGTTCGTCCATCAGGCCGGTGAGCAGGGCCGAGGGCAGGGCCAGGTCGGTGCCCAGGGCGATGCCCGAGAGCGCGCAGACGATCAGGAAGGCCACCGTGTCGCCCGCGCCCAGCGTGGCGGCCCAGATGAACACCGCCACCGACAGCGCCATGCCGGCCAGCCAGGTGCGCGCCAGCCCGAGCCGCGGCACCAGCCGCACCCACAACGGCAGCGACAGCGCGGCGCACAGGAAGTAGGTGGCCAGGAAGGCCGGCTCGATGGACGCCGGGGCCTGCAGCCGGTCCTGCACAAAGAACAGCACCAGGGTGGCCGGCACCGCGCTGGCCGTGCCGTTGACCACGAACACCGCCAGCAGGCGCACGAAGCGCGGCTGGGCCAAGGGGCTGCGGGCCGCCAGCACGCCCAGCGTCAGGCTGCGGGCCGTGGGCACCACCGCCCAGCTCCAGGCCCACCAGCCCAGCGCCAGCAGCACGGCAAAAGCAATGACGGTGGCGTCCAGCCCCAGCGTGCCGGGCAGCACCGCCGCCGTGAGCACACCGACCAGCGCCAGACCTTCGCGCCACGCGCTGATGCGGCTGCGCTGCGCTTCGCTGCCGCCCAGGCGCGTGCCCCAGGTCTGGTGCGCCACGCTGGCCACGCTGTAGGCGGTGTAGGTGATGGCCATCAGCACGCCGGCCCAGACCAGCAGCGCGGTGATGTCGGCGCGGGCCGCGGCCGGCGGGAACAGCAGGCCCCACAGGCCCAGCGCCAGCACGCCGGCGGCGGCGGCGCCCGCGGCCAGCACCGCGCGGTGGCTGCGGGCGAACAGGCGGTCGGTCCAGCGGCCGATCAGCGGGTCCAGCACCGCGTCGAACAGGCGCGCGGCCAGGAGCACCGCGCCCAGCGCGGCCAGCGGCACGGCGAAGCTGCGCGCGTAGTGGTTGGGCAGGATGACGTACAGCGGCAGCGCCACGAAGGCCAGCGGCAGCCCCATGAGGCCGTAGCGCAGCCCATGCTGCCAGGCGCCGGGCGCGGTGAAGCGCTCGGCGGGTGCGGTGGCGGTGGGCTGGTCCATGGTGTCAGCGCGCGCCGGCGCCGATCAGGGCTGTGCGCAGTTGGGGTGCCGAGGTTTGCGGAGACAGCCAGATGCCGAAGAACCGGGCCGAGAACGCCGGGTCGTCCACCGTGGCGCGCAGCTGGCCGTTGAAATAGAAACGCGCGCCGCTGCCGGGCACGTGCACGCCCAGCAGTTCGTCGCCGGCCTTGATGTCGGGGAAGGCGCGCTGCATGGCGGCTGTCCAGTCGCTGGCCTGCTGGGGTGTCAGCGGCGCGATGGCCTGCATCTCGTCGATCGAGCGCTGCGCGATGTCGCTGCCTTTGAAGGCGCGGCGGTACTGCAGCGCCAGGCCGAAGCGCTGCTGCTCGAAACGCCGCGCGTCGAAGCCTGCCGGCGCGTGCAGCGTGGCCTGGTAGACATCGAAACCCCAGTAGCGGAACAGCGAGCTGCCCACGGTCTGTTTGCCGCTGAGCGCGGCGCTGGCGGTGGGCTCGACGTTGCTCGCCTGCGCCGGCCACCACAGGGCCGCGGTGGTGGCCAGCACCAGGGCGGCGCGGGACAAGGGGTATGGGTGGTTCATGTTGGGCGGATCAGAGGCTGGGAGGGCATTGGGCGTGCCCGAAAGGGCGTCCCAAACCGCGGCCGGCAAGGCGCAAAGCACAGCCGTAGCCCGCGCTACGGCGCGCATTTGCAACGCCGCTGGCGGTGGTTTGGGGCGTCAAGGCGGGCATGACTGATGTCCTACCAGCCTCTCAGGGCTTGCGCAGCGTGAACTGCACGACGTCGGTGTTGCCTTCGGCGAAGGCCGCTTCGCAGTAGGCGAGGTAGAAGGTCCAGGTGCGCACGAAGCGCTCGTCGAAGCCAAGGGTGCGCACGGCTTCCAGCTGGTGCAGGAACTGCTGATGCCACTCGCGCAGGGTGCGCGCGTAGTCTTGGCCGAAGTGGAACTGGTCCACCACCTGCAGGCCGGCGCGCTCGGCCGCGGCGCGGAACTCGCTCGGGCTGGGCAGGCAGCCACCCGGGAAGATGTACTGCTGGATGAAGTCGGTGCCGGCGATGTAGCGCTGGAACAGGTCGTCGCGGATGGTGATGCTCTGGATGCAGGCCTGGCCGCCGGCCTTGAGCAGGCGGGCGACAGAGCCGAAGTAGGTGTCCCAGTACTCGCGGCCCACGGCCTCGACCATTTCGATCGAGCAGATGGCGTCGTAGGGGCCGTCGTTGATGTCCCGGTAATCTTGAAGACGCAGGTCGGCGGTGGGATTGCGCTTCTGTGCGAAGGCCAGCTGTTCGGTGGACAGCGTCACGCCGGTCACCGCGGCGCCAAATTCGGTGACCGCTTTTTCCGCCAGCGCGCCCCAACCACAGCCGATCTCCAGCACGCGGTCGCCCGGCTGCACGCCGGCCATGCGCAGGGCGCGGCGCACCTTCGCGTGCTGCGCGGCCACCATGTCCTGGTCGGCCGACTCGAACAAGGCCGACGAGTAGTTCATCGTGCCATCCAGCCAGAGCTCGTAGAAGGCGTTGCCCAGGTCGTAGTGGGCGTGGATGTTCTTGCGGCTGTTGGTCTTGCTGTTGCGGTTGAGCAGGTGGCGCAGCCGGTAGGCCAGGCGGCCGAACCAGCTGCCGTAGACCGCACCTTCCAGCGTGTTGCGGTTGGCGATCAGCAGGCGCAGCAGGGCGGTGAGGTCGGGGGTGGTCCAGTCGCCGGCGATGTGGCTTTCGGCGAAGCCGATGTCGCCCGACTTGAGCGTGGCGCTGAACACGTTCCAGTTGTTCAGGCGCATCGAGGCGTGCGGGCCGTCGGTGGCGCCAAACCGCTGCAGCGAGCCGTCGGGCAGTTGCAGGCTCAGGCTGCCGTGCTGCAGGCGCTGCAGCAGTTGCAGGGCGCTGCGCGCGGCGGCGGGGGCGTGTCGCGGCAACGCAATGCCGGCGGGTTGGGGCGCGGTGGTGCTGTTCATGGCGTCGGGGCTCTCAGGGCTGGGTCGATGCGGCGGTGACGAAATCGGCCGGCGGGGCCGGCTGGCGGAAGAAAGGCGTGCGCTTGAGCCACAGCCGCAGCGCCTGCCAGTGGATGCGGGCGATCACGGCCAGCGTGAGCGCGGGGTGGTCCCACAGGGCGCGGTGGCGGGTCTGTGCGTCCAGGGGCAGCAGCGTGCCGCTGACGCTGGTGGCGATCAGCACCGGCCCGCCGGCCTCGTCGTGGTAGTCGATGCGGGCGACGGTGCGGTCTTCGCCACCCTGCTGTGTGCGCATGAAGACGAAGCGGTATTCGCCCCGCACCGGGCAGAAGGGCGAGACGTGAAACACCTTGGTGGCGGTGCAGGGCACGCCGTAGCGCGGTGCGTCCAGCAGGTAGCAGTGGCGTTCGCCGAAGGTGTTGTTCACTTCAGCGACGATGGCGCGCAGCGTGCCATCGGCCCGGTGGCAGTACCAGAAGCTCACCGGCTTGAAGGTGTGGCCCAGCACCCGCGGGTAGGTGTGCAGCCAGATCTCGCCGTCGGCGTCGGCGATGCCGTGCTCGGTCAGCAGCTGCTCCATCCAGGCCAGGGCGTCCGGGCCGCCGGTGCCGTGGTCGGCGTCGTGGAAGCTCAGCGCGGCGCGGCGGTTGCGCGCCAGGGCGCCGGGGCCGTGGGCGCGCAGGCTGCGCAGGGGCAGCATCAGGAAGCAGGTCGGGTAGGCGAAGGCGTTGGCGCGCGGCCGGTGGCGCGTGTGGCGCACCTGGCCAAAGCCGATCATGGCCCCCACGCTCCGCCGCTCGCGCGGGTCGCTGCCCCCCCCGGGGGTGCGAGCTTGCTTGGGGTGCCCCGGCGCGGCGCTCATGCCCGCACCGCTCACGCAAACACCCCGGGCAGCGCGGCACGGCGCTGTGCTTCGTCGTCGGCCTGGGGCAGCAGACCGTGGGCGTCGATCAGCGCGCGCGCCGCTTGCAGACCAGCCTTGAGACCGTCCTCGTGGAAACCGTAGCCCATCCACGCACCGGCGAAGAAGGTGTGCTGCTGCCCCTGCAGGGCGGGTATCTGGGCCTGTGCACGGATCGCCGCGAGGTCGAACACCGGGTGGGCGTAGTCGTATTCGCCGATCACCTCGCGCGGGCCGATGGCGCGCGTCGGGTTGAGCGAGACGATGACCGGTTGCGGCGTGGGCAGCGGCTGCAGGCGGTTGAGCCAGTAGTGCAGGCAGACCTGGGCCGACTCGCGCTGCGACTGGGGCGAACGTTCGTAGTTCCAGGCCGCCCAGGCCTTGCGCTCGGTGGGCATGACCGACACGTCGGTGTGCAGCACGGCGCGGTTGGCCTGGTAGCGGATGGCGCCCAGTGTGGCGCGTTCGTCGGCGCGGGCGCCGTCGCCCAGCAGGGCCAGGGCCTGGTCGCTGTGGCAGGCCAGCACCACGGCGTCGAAGCGTTCGACCGCGCCGTCGCTGACGATGCGCACGCCGGCTTCGTCGCGCAGCACCTGGTGCACCGGGCGGTTCAGGCGCGCGTCGGGGATGCGCGCCACGATCTTCTGCACGTACTGGCGCGCGCCGCCAGCCACCGTGTACCACTGCGGCCGGTTGGTCACCTGGATCAGGCCGTGGTTGTGGCAGAAGCGCACCATGGTCGCCACGGGGAACTGCAGCATCTGGTCGGTCGGGCAGCTCCAGATGCAGCCCAGCATGGGCAGGAAGTACCAGTCGCGGAACTCGTCGGAAAAGCGGTGCTGGCGCAGGAAGTCGCCCAGCGGCTGCAGCA
>NZ_JBPCSJ010000062.1:0-5611 GCF_051007235.1 Hydrogenophaga sp.
TCGGTCTGCGGCGGCTGTCTGGCGCTGATGGACGCCGGTGTGCCGATGAAGGCCCACGTGGCCGGCATCGCCATGGGCCTGATCAAGGACGGCAACCGCTTCGCCGTGCTGACCGACATCCTGGGCGACGAGGACCACCTGGGTGACATGGACTTCAAGGTCGCTGGCACCACCAACGGCGTGACCGCGCTGCAGATGGACATCAAGATCCAGGGCATCACCAAGGAAATCATGCAGGTCGCGCTGGCCCAGGCCAAGGAAGCCCGCATGCACATCCTGGGCAAGATGCAGGAAGCCATGGGCGAAGCCAAGACCGAAGTCTCGAACTTCGCGCCCAAGTTGTTCACGATGAAGATCAACCCCGAGAAGATCCGTGACGTGATCGGCAAGGGCGGTGCCGTGATCCGTGCGCTGACCGAAGAAACCGGCTGCCAGATCAACATCGAAGAAGACGGCACCATCACCATCGCTGCGACCGACGCCACCAAGGCCGACGAAGCCAAGCGCCGCATCGAGCAGATCACCGCCGAAGTCGAAATCGGCAAGGTCTACGAAGGCCCGATCACCAAAATCCTGGACTTCGGCGCCCTGGTCAACCTGCTGCCCGGCAAGGACGGTCTGCTGCACATCAGCCAGATCGCCCATGAGCGCGTTGAGAAGGTCACCGACTACCTGACCGAAGGCCAGATCGTCAAGGTCAAGGTCCTGGAAACGGACGAAAAGGGCCGCGTCAAGCTGTCCATGAAGGCCCTGATCGACCGCAACGCCGCGCCCGCCGAGCAATCTGCTCAGCAGCAGCAATAAGCCGGACGTGTCCGCTGCGATGCAAGCGATCGAGATCAGCGCCTTTGGTGCGCCCGAGGTCCTGCGCCTCACGGAGCGTCCTGCGCCGGTGGCGGGCGCCGGCGAGGTGCTGATCCGCGTGCGCGCTTCGGGTGTGAACCGCCCGGACGTGCTGCAGCGCAGCGGCAGCTATCCGCCGCCGCCCGGTGCGTCTGACCTGCCCGGTCTGGAAGTCGCTGGTGTCATTGAATCGGGTGATGCCGATGCGATGGCGCAGGCCGGTTTCAAGATCGGCGACCGCGTCTGTGCACTGGTGGCTGGTGGCGGGTACGCGCAACTCTGTGTGGCGCCGGTGGGTCAGTGCCTGCCCGTGCCCGCCGGTTTCGACGACGTTCAGGCGGCCGCCTTGCCTGAGACCTTCTTCACCGTCTGGAGCAATGTGTTCGACCGGGCGCGTCTGCAGCCTGGCGAGACGCTGCTGATCCAGGGCGGTACGAGCGGTATCGGCGTGACAGCGATCCAGCTGGCCAAAGCCCTGGGTGCTCGCGTGATCGCCACCGCTGGCAGCGACGAAAAATGCGCCGCCTGCCTGTCGCTCGGTGCTGACCACGCGATCAACTACAAAACGCAGGACTTCTCGGCAGTGGCGCGCGAGCTCACGGACGGGCAGGGCGTCAACGTCGTGCTCGACATGGTGGCGGGCAACTACGTGGCGCGAGAGGTCGAGTGCCTGGCCGAGGACGGCCGATTGGTCATCATCGCGGTGCAAGGCGGGGTCAAGGCCGAATTCAACGCAGGCCTGGTCCTGCGGCGTCGCCTGGTCATCACCGGCTCCACCTTGCGTCCGCGCCCTGTGGCGTTCAAGGCGGCGATTGCGCTGGCCTTGCGTCAACAGGTGTGGCCTTTGCTGGAGCAGGGGCGCGTCAAGCCGGTGATCCACAGCACCTTCGATGCGGCCCGTGCTGCAGAGGCCCATGCGCTGATGGAAAGCAACCAGCACATCGGCAAGATCGTTCTGACCTGGGCCTGAAGGCGCAGGTCCTCACGGAGTCGTGACATGAGCAGAAAACTGATCGCAGGCAACTGGAAGATGAACGGCGGACTCGCCGCCAATGAGGCGCTGGTCCAGGCCATGCTGGCCGGTATCGGTCAGCCTGCTGCCGACGTGGCCCTGTGTGCGCCGGCACCCTATCTGGCCCAACTGCAGTCCTTGCTGCAGGGCAGTCCCATCGCCTGGGGTGCACAAGACGTGTCCGCGCACGAGCAAGGTGCCTACACCGGCGAGGTGAGCATGTCCATGCTCAAGGATTTCGGTTGCCGCTACGCCATCGTGGGCCACAGTGAGCGCCGTCAGTACCACGGTGAAACCGACGCCCTGGTGGCGGCCAAGGCCCAGCGTGCGCTGGCGGCGGGCATCACGCCCATCGTCTGTGTGGGTGAAACCCTGGCCGAGCGCGAAGCCGGCGAAACCGAAACGGTGGTCAAGCGCCAGCTGGCGGCGGTGATCCATACCGTGGCGCATTGCACCACCGAGATCGTGGTCGCCTACGAACCCGTCTGGGCCATTGGCACGGGTAAGACGGCCACGCCTGAGATGGCGCAGGCCGTGCACGCCGTGTTACGGGCCCAGTTGGCGGCCGCCACGCAAAACCCCAAGCGTGTGCACATCCTGTATGGCGGCAGCATGAACGCCGCCAACGCGGCCAGCCTGCTGGCCCAACCCGACATTGACGGCGGCCTCATTGGCGGTGCCTCCCTCAAGGCGGCCGATTTCCTTTCCATCGTGGCGGCTGCAGGCTGAGTCCGCAGCGCCCACTCATTTCAAGAACGACACCATGAACTTCGTCCTGACCCTTCTCCAAGTCATCCAGATCCTGGCCGCGGTGGCCATGATCGGTCTCATCCTCATGCAGCACGGCAAGGGTGCCGACGCCGGTGCTGCCTTCGGCGGCGGCGGTGCGGGCTCGGCCAGCCTGTTCGGTGCTTCGGGCAGCGCCAACTTCCTCTCGCGCACCACAGGCATCCTGGCGGCGGTGTTTCTGGTGTGCACGCTGGGCCTGGCCTATTTCGGCAACCTGCGCACCGCACCGGCCAGTGCGGGCAGCGTGCTTGAAGGTGCTGTGCCATTGCAGGCGCCTGCGGCTCAGCAGATTCCGGGCGCGACCGATGCTCCCGCCACCGTGACCCCGGCCGTGCCGGCTGGCACGGGCGCTGCCCAGATCCCCGGTAAATAAACGGGGGGGAGTAACCAGTTCCGCTGGCTGCGGCGGGACGGGTGTTTTGGGGTGCAACAACCCGACCTTTTCGGTTCGAAAAACCGACGATCTCCCCAAAAAGCGGGGGTGATTCAGGGTAAACTCTATGGGTTGTCAGCAAGGCACACACTCAGCCTCGTGTGCCAGACATGCAGACCCAGCCGACGTGGTGAAATTGGTAGACACGCTATCTTGAGGGGGTAGTGGCGAAAGCTGTGCGAGTTCGAGTCTCGCCGTCGGCACCAATCTTTGGAAAAACATGGCGCCCATGCCATGTCAGTGGAATCACCAAGATGAGTCTCGAGCAATACCTTCCCGTCCTTCTTTTCATTTTGGTCGGTATTGCCATCGGGGTCATTCCGCAGGTGCTCGGCTACATCCTCGGTCCTAACCGGCCCGACGCCGAGAAAAACTCCCCTTACGAATGCGGCTTCGAGGCGTTTGAAGACGCCCGCATGAAGTTCGATGTGCGCTACTACCTGGTGGCCATCCTCTTCATCCTGTTCGACCTCGAAATCGCCTTCCTGGTCCCCTGGGCGGTCGCCCTGACCGACATCGGTTCCACGGGGTTCTGGGTTGGTGTCATTTTCCTTTTTGATCTGCTCGTGGGATTTGTCTACGCGTGGAAAAAGGGCGCCCTCGACTGGGAATGACCGCATCGCGCGGTGTCGGTTTCTAATTCTGTTTTGCGTGCGCGCCCCTACGGGCTGCATGGAGCTGCACATGATTGAAGGCGTTTTCAAAGAAGGCTTTGTCACCACGAGCTACGACTCGGTGGTGAACTGGGCCAAGACCGGTTCGCTGTGGCCGATGACCTTCGGTCTGGCTTGCTGCGCCGTGGAAATGATGCATGCCGCCACCGCGCGTTACGACCTCGGTCGTTTCGGTGCTGAGGTGTTCCGTGCCAGTCCGCGGCAGTCGGATCTGATGATCGTGGCCGGCACCCTGTGCAACAAGATGGCGCCCGCCCTGCGCAAGGTGTACGACCAGATGGCCGAGCCGCGCTGGGTGTTGTCCATGGGCTCGTGTGCCAATGGCGGTGGTTACTACCACTACAGCTATTCGGTGGTCCGCGGTTGTGACCGTATCGTGCCGGTGGATGTCTATGTGCCGGGCTGTCCCCCCACGGCCGAGGCGCTGATCTACGGGATCATCCAGTTGCAGCAGAAGATCCGCCGCACCAACACCATTGCCCGCGCCTGAACGGCGGCAGGTCTGAGTCAGAGAGACGGCCCATGAGCGACACCACTTACACCACGCCCGCCGAGACCATTGCCGCTGCTGTGGAGCAGTTGCTGGGCGAGCGCGCCCGTTCGATCACCGTCGCCCGTGGCGAAGTCACCCTGGTGGTGGCCGCTGGCGACTACCTGGATGTGATGCAGACGCTGCGCGACGCACCGCAGACCCGCTTCGAGCAGCTCGTCGACCTCTGCGGCATGGACTACTCCACCTACGGCGACGGTCGCTGGGAAGGTGCCCGTTTTGGCGTGGTGGTGCATCTGCTGTCGGTGAGCTTGAACCAGCGCCTGCGCGTGCGCGTGTTCTGCCCGGAGGACGATTTCCCGGTGGTGGCCTCGGTCAACGGTCTCTGGAATTCGGCCAGCTGGTACGAGCGCGAAGCGTTCGATCTGTACGGCATCGTGTTCGAAGGCCACAACGACCTGCGCCGCATCCTCACCGACTACGGCTTCATTGGTCACCCGTTCCGCAAGGACTTCCCGCTGTCGGGGCACGTGGAAATGCGCTACGACGCCGAGCGCCAGCGCGTGGTCTACGAGCCCGTGACGATCGAGCCTCGCGAGATCACGCCGCGCGTGATCCGTGAAGACAACTACGGAGGCCTGCACTGAAGGCGTCAGCCCGAGGCGGAGATCCCACATGGCAGAAATCAAGAACTACACCCTGAACTTCGGTCCGCAGCACCCGGCCGCCCATGGCGTGCTGCGCTTGGTGCTCGAGCTCGACGGCGAGGTCGTGCAACGCGCCGACCCGCACATCGGCCTGCTGCACCGCGCCACCGAAAAGCTGGCCGAGCACAAGACATTCATTCAGTCGCTGCCCTACATGGACCGGCTGGACTACGTCTCGATGATGTGCAACGAGCACGCCTACTGCCTGGCCATTGAGAAGCTGCTGGGCATCGAGGTGCCGATCCGCGCCCAGTACATCCGCGTGATGTTCAGTGAGATCACCCGCATGCTCAACCACCTGATGTGGTTGGGCTCGCACGGCAATGACTGTGGCAGTTCCACGATCCTGATCTACGCCTTCCGCGAGCGTGAAGACCTGTTCGACATGTATGAGGCCGTCTCGGGCGCGCGCATGCACGCAGCCTACTTCCGTCCGGGCGGTGTGTACCGCGACCTGCCGGACACGATGCCGCAGTACACAGTGAGCAAGATCCGCAACGCCAAGGCGATGGCGGAGATGAACACCAACCGCCAGGGTTCGTTGCTGGACTTCATTGACGATTTCACGCAACGTTTCCCGACGTATCTGGCCGAGTACCACACGCTCCTGACCGACAACCGCATCTGGAAGCAGCGCACGGTGGGCATCGGTGTCGTCACGCC
>NZ_JBPCSJ010000063.1:0-1977 GCF_051007235.1 Hydrogenophaga sp.
GTGGCCCAGGTAGCCGCAGGGGCAGGGGTTCATGGCGGCGATGAGCTGGAAGCGCGCCGGGAACTCGCTTTGCACCGCCGCGCGCGAGATGCGGATGTGCCCGCTCTCCAGCGGCTCTCGCAGCGCCTCCAGCGCGGCGCGGGGAAATTCGGGCAGCTCGTCCAGAAACAGCACGCCATGGTGCGCGAGCGAGATTTCACCCGGCCGCGGCGGCGAGCCGCCGCCCACCAGGGCCACCGCGCTGGCGCTGTGGTGGGGCGCGCAGGTCGGTCTCTGACCCCAGCGTTCGAGGTGGAAGCGCCCGGCCAGCGACGCGACGGCCGCCGACTCCAGCGCTTCGGTGGTGTCCATGGGCGGCAGCAGTCCGGCAAAGCGCTGGGCCAGCATGCTCTTGCCCGATCCGGGCGGGCCGACCATGAGCAGGCTGTGGCCGCCTGCGGCGGCGATTTCCAGCGCGCGCCGGGCGGCGGCCTGGCCCTTGACGTCGGCCAGGTCGGCCTCCTGCGCCTGCAGGCCCAGTTCGGTGGGTGCCAGGCGCACCCAGCCGTCGCCGTCGGGCGGTGGGTCGTCACCGGCGCCGGCGCGCACGGGCAGGAACTGCGCCACCACGTCGAGCAGGTGGCGTGCCCGGTGCACCTGGGCCTGCGGCACCAGCGCGGCTTCTTCGGCGCTGCCCGGCGGCAGCACCAGCCGCACCGTGCCACCGCCCTGGTGCAGCGCCAGGCTCATGGCCAGGGCGCCGCGCACCGGGCGCAGTTCGCCGCCCAGGGACAGTTCGCCAGCGAATTCCCAGCCGTCCAGCCGGGCGGCGTCGATCTGGCCGCTGGCGGCCAGGATGCCCAGCGCGATCGGCAGGTCGAAGCGGCCCGAGTCCTTGGGCAGGTCGGCCGGGGCCAGGTTGACGGTGATGCGCTTGTTGCTCGGAAACTCCAGACCCGCGTTGGCGATGGCCGAACGCACGCGCTCGCGGGCTTCTTTCACTTCCGTGTCGGCCAGCCCCACCAGCGTGAAGCTGGGCAGGCCGTTGGCCAGGTGCACTTCCACCTGCACCGGCCGTGCGTCCAGCCCCAGCAGTGCACGGCTGTGCACCAAAGACAAACCCATGCCTTGTTCCTCCCTGTTTCGGTGCGCGACGGGCGCCTGGGCCCCGAACGCACCGCCTGTTTTGGTGTGCACTTATGTGGTGCATCGTTGCGGCGCCCACCGCGGCGACCGCGCGCAGACGCTGTCCATGATGGCACAGCCCACGGCCAGCACAGCCCCACCGCTGGGGGATGCGCGGTGTTTTGACCACAGCAGGGTGCGCGGGGGGGTCGGGGTTGGCACAGTCCCTGCTTGGGGGTGTAAGCGATTGCATCAACCCCGTGGTGTCAGCCGGTTGGACCGGACACCCTCCTGATCTAGAAGAGGTAACACAGCATGAAAATGGTCTCCGCCATCATCAAGCCGTTCAAGCTGGACGAGGTGCGCGAAGCGCTGTCCGGCATGGGCGTGCAAGGCATCACCGTCACCGAAGTCAAAGGCTTCGGCCGCCAGAAGGGCCACACCGAGCTGTACCGCGGCGCCGAGTACGTGGTCGACTTCCTGCCCAAGGTCAAGATCGAAGCTGCCGTGGACGACGCACTGGTCGACCGTGTGATCGAAGCCATCGAAGGTGCCGCACGCACCGGCAAGATCGGCGACGGCAAGATTTTCGTCACCTCCCTCGAACAGGTGGTTCGCATCCGCACCGGCGAGACCGGCAAGGAAGCGCTCTGATCCCGGCACCCGCACACGAAAGAGCACGAACATGAAAAAGCTACTTGCCACTTTGCTGCTGGGCGTGGGCCTGGCCTTTGGCGGACTGAACGCCACCGCGCAGACCGCCACCGAACCCGCCGCCGCCACCACGACGGCGGCCCCGGCCGACGCGGCCGCTGCGCCCGCAGCCGATGCCGCTGCGGCCCCCGCCGCTGCGCCGGCCGCTGACGCTGCAGC
>NZ_JBPCSJ010000064.1:0-2715 GCF_051007235.1 Hydrogenophaga sp.
GCGGGCGAGCAGAGCGACGGGATTGGCCAGGTGAACGTGGCGGTCAACCAGCTCGACCAGATGACGCAGCAGAACGCGGCGCTGGTGGAAGAGAGCGCGGCGGCGGCGCAGAGCCTCAAGGACCAGGCCGCGCGCCTGGCCCAGGTGGTGGCCGTGTTCCGCGTCGACCGCAGCCCCGCCTGACCCAGCCCGACACCCCCTTTTCCGCCACCTCTCTCCCCGCCGTCCCTTCCCTGTTTTTCATATCTCCCACCCACCCACCACCACCACCACTGGAGTTCACCATGACCTTTGCCCGCACCCTGTTCACCACCGCCTCCACCCTGGCCCTGGCCTGTGCCAGCCTGACCGCCCACGCCGAGGCCAAACCCGAAGACGCCACCGCCATGGTCAAAAAGGGCGTGGCCTTCATCAAGGCCAACGGCAAAGACAAGGGCTACGCCGAGATCAGCAACAAGGCCGGCCAGTTCAAGAAGGACGACCTGTACCTGGTGGTCTATGGCCTGGACGGCACGGTGCACGCCCACGGCGCCAACGAAAAGATGATCGGCAAGAACCTGATCGACCTCAAGGACATCGACGGCAAGCCCTTCGTGCGCGAGCGCGTGGAAATGGCCAAGACCAAGGCCAGCTTCTGGCAGGACTACAAGTTCACCAACCCCGAGACCAAGAAGATCGAACCCAAGGCCATGTACTGCGAAAAGCTGGACGAGACCGTGGTCTGCGGCGGCGTCTACAAGTAAGCGTCGGCGGCGTCCGCGATCCCCTCTGGTGTGCGCCCAGGCACGCCGGCTTCTCCCCCAAAACGACAAGGACATCCCATGAAACTGGGTCACAAACTCCTGCTGGCACCGGTGGTGACGGCGGTCGTCGTGCTGGCCGCCGGCCAGGTCGACTCCTGGCTGCTCAGCCGCTCCAACGCGCAGGCGGTGGCGGCCTTTGGCGACCACATTGGTGAAGTCCGGTCGCTGGGGGCGCTGCAGGCCGATGTGAACCAGGCCCACGTCGAGGTCTACCGCATGATGACCATCATCGGTTCGCTGGACGAAGCGACCATCCAGGCCAAGCGCAAGGCACTGGCCGAGCGCAGCACCCGGACGCTGGCGCAGCTGGACCAGCAAATGGCCAAGGAGCCCCCGGGCAGCGAGCTGCGCACCGGCATGGAACAGGCCCGCCAGCAGGTGGGCGACTACTTCAAGAAGGTGGACGGCGCGATCGACCTCGCGTCGGTGGACCCGAACACCGGCGTGGCGGCCATGCAGGGGGCTGATGAGGCCTACACCGGCTTGAGCGGCGCGCTGAGTGCGACGCAGGAAAAGCTGGTGCAGCACGCGAACGCCGATGCGGACAGCAAGGCCGCCGATGCATCGCGCCTGCACTGGTTGCTCAGCCTGCTGTCGCTGGGCGCGGCCGCCGCCGTGGTGGCGATGTCCTGGGTGGTGCTGCGCAAAGTGGCGCAGGCCCTGGACCAGGCGTCCCGCATCGCGCGCGGCGTGGCCGGCGGCGACCTGACCCTGGCCGTGCACACCGATCGGAAAGACGAGTTGGGCGAACTGCTCCGGGCGCTGGCCGCCATGAAGGATTCGCTGCTGAGCACGGTGGTCCACGTGCGCTCGGCGTCCGACAGCATCGGCACGGCCAGTGCCGAGATCGCCTCGGGCAACCAGGACCTGTCCGCCCGCACCGAGCAGACCGCGTCGAGCCTGCAGCAGACGGCGGCCAGCATGGAGCAGCTGACCGGGACGGTGCAAAGCAGTGTGGACGCGGCGCGCCAGGCCAACCAGCTGGCCGCCAATGCCTCGGCCATCGCGGTGCGCGGGGGCCAGGTGGTCAGCCAGGTGGTCTCGACCATGGACGAGATCAACCACAGCAGCAAGAAGATCAACGACATCATCGGCGTGATCGACGGCATCGCCTTCCAGACCAACATCCTGGCGCTCAATGCCGCGGTGGAAGCCGCGCGCGCCGGTGAACAGGGCCGCGGCTTCGCGGTGGTGGCGGCCGAGGTGCGCAACCTCGCGCAGCGCAGCGCCGAGGCGGCGCGCGAGATCAAGGGCCTGATCGGCACCAGCGTGGACAAGGTCGATGCGGGTACGCGGCTGGTCGACGAGGCGGGCCAGACCATGGGCGAGATCGTGGCCAGCGTGCAGCGCGTGACGGACATCATCGCCGAGATCACCGCCGCCGCCGGTGAGCAGGGCGAGGGCATCGGCCAGGTGAACGTGGCGGTCAGCCAGCTCGACCAGATGACTCAGCAGAACGCGGCCCTGGTCGAAGAAAGCGCGGCGGCGGCCGAGAGCCTCAAGGAGCAGGCGGCGCGGCTGTCGTCGGCGGTGGCGGTGTTCCGCGTGGACGGCGCACGCGCCTGAACCTGGTCGCGCCGGGGCGGGCCTGGACGGGCGTGTCGGCCATGCACTGGCCGGCACGCCCGTTGGCGTTGTGGGCCCGTCCGTCGGCCCCCGGACAGAAGTGAACACTTTGTGCCGCTTTCCTTGTGGAAACAAGGGTTTGCGCAGGCTTTGAGGTGTTTATCCCGCCTTCAGAGCGGGCCGCTCCGGCCGATAGTCCATGAACCCTTTCCGTCTTTCAAGGACCGACCACCATGGACATGAACACCAACGCCAGCGCCACCAGCGGCCGCCACGTGGGCGCACAACCAGGCGCACACGCCGAATTCCTGACCTTCCGCCTGGGGGCGGAGGAATACGGCATCGA
>NZ_JBPCSJ010000065.1:0-8402 GCF_051007235.1 Hydrogenophaga sp.
CCGGTGATCGGTGGATCACGGGTGAGCGCAGATCGCTGAGCCCTGGGTGTTGACCATGTGGTCGGCCATGTCGGTGAAGGCCTTGAGCAGGCCGGCCCGCAGCGGCTCGTCGGCCACCTGTTCGGTCAGCGCGGTGCGCATGCACAGCATCCACTGGTCGCGCTCGGTGGGGCCGATGGCGTAGGGCCCATGGCGCATGCGCAGGCGCGGGTGGCCCTTCTTCTCGATGTAGAGGTTGGGTCCGCCGAACCAGCCCGAGAGGTATTCGAACAGGCTCTCATTCGCACCCGCCAGACTCTCGGGGTGGAGGCGGCGCGCGGCGTAGGCCTCGGGCAGCCCGTCCATGCGTTCGTAGAAGCGGTCCACCAGGCGGTGGATGGCCGGTGCACCGCCCAGCGCGACGTAAGGGGTGGTGGAAGGTTCGGTGTTCATCGGTACTTCCGCAGGTAGGCGCCTTCGAAAAAGCGCTTGGCCCAGTGGAACAGGCGCGTGGAGGGCAGGATGATCTGGCGTTGCGTGTTGCGGAACACCAGCGTGCCGTGGTCGATGGCGTCGATGATGCAGATCAGTTCCACCTTGAAGGTGGCCTGCTGTGCGCGGCCGCTCAGGCCGGCCAGCAGGTTGTCGGCCGCCGCGGCGGCCTGCAGGTCGGCCATGTGGGCCTGCTTGGGCATCCAGTCCGGGCCGGGAAAGCTGCCCGAGTCGCCCACCACATAGACGTGATCGCTGCCCACCACGCGGCACTGCGCGTCGGCTTGCAACAGCCCGCCAGGCGAACGGGCCAGGCCGGTCTGGTCGAACCAGGCGTTGCCCGTCATGCCGGGCATGAACAGGATCAGGTCAGCCGGAAACTCACCGCCCTCGGTGACCACCTTGTTGGCCTCGAAGCGCTGCATCTTGTGGCCCAGGTGGGTGCGGATGCCGCGCCGCGCCATTTCCTTGAGCAGGTGGTGCACCGCCTTGGGACCGAGCCGGTTGCCCGGTTCCTTCGACGGGTTGAAGAACACCAGTTCGAAGCGGTCGCGCCGGCCTTCGCGCTTGAGCTGCTCGTCGATGCCGAACAGGAATTCGAACATCGGGCCGCCACGCACCGCGCTCTGTTCGTTCGGATTGCCAGCGAAACCGACGGCGATCGTCCCCCCCTGCATCTCGCGCAGTCGGTCGCGGATCTTCTCCGCCGCGGCAATGCCCTCGCAGGGGGTGATGGCGTGCTCGATGCCGGGCAGCTTCTTGATGAAGCGGCCGCCGCTGGCGATGACCAGCGCGTCGTTGACCACATCGCCGGCCGTGGTCTGCACCACCCGACCGCCTTCGCTCAGGCCGATCACCTCGGCCGCGATGTGCCGCACCTTCATGCGACTGAAGAAGTTGCCCAGCGGCACGACCAGCTGTTCGCGTTTGCGCAGCCCGCAGGGAATCCAGATGATGCCGGGCAGGTAGTGCAGCTCGGCGCGCGGGGCGATCAGCGTGATCTCTGCCGCGCCGTCGCGCTGGCGCAGCTCGCGCACGGTGGACAGGGCGCCGAAACCGGCGCCGATGATGGTGATGCGGGCCGGCTGGTTCATGTGGCAGCCCCGGTGCGCAGCCCCTCGACCACGCGGCGCAATGCCGCACTGGCCTGCGCACAAGCCTCGTGCACCTGCGCGTTCTGGCTCTGCGCAGCGATCACGAGAGGGTCCTGCAGCGCGATGCGGGTGCGCCCGGCAACGGTTTCGGTGACCGCGGCGCTGCAGGGCAGGAGGGCGCCGATGTCGGGCTCGGCGGTCATCAGCGCGTGCGCAATGCCGGGCGAGCAGATGCCCAGCAGCTTCTGCGGGTGGCTGTCGATGCCGAGCTTGTTCCGGAGCGTGGCTTGCACATCCACCTCGCTGACGATGCCCATTTTTTCGGTGCCCAGCGCCGCGCGCAGGGTGTCTGTCGCGGCGGCCATGGGCTGGTCGATTTCAACGGTGAAGGCGTAAGAAGGGTTCATGGAGGACAGATGGATTCAGGGTTGGGGAAGGCAACCGGTCGGGGACGATCGGCCGGCGCACCCAGCACCGCGACGCGTGCCAGGTATTCGTCACGGGTGTGGCCCGCAAAAAAGGGGTGCCAGCGGCGCTGCTCCAGCACCGTGCTCACGGCGCGCGCGCGCCGTTCGTGGCCGGCGAACAGCAGCGTCTCGTCGGGCAGGGTGAAGATGCGCTGGGTCACGCTGTCCCACAGCGCAGCGGGTTCGGCGGGTATCGGCTGGTGAGGGCATGCGTCCACCGCGAGCAGGCCGCCGCAGAAGACGCGGTCGCGCCAGACGAAGCTCAGACAGTCGGCGGTGTGGCCGGGCGTGGCGAGCACGCGCACGCACTCGTGGCCAAAGGGCAATTGGTCGCCATCGGCCGCCGCCAGCGCGCCCTCGCGCGCTTCGCCCTGCACCAGCGGCGCGCCCAGGCGACCGAGCAGGGCGAACTCCATCGGCTGGAGAGGGTCGTGCTGGTGGGTGCGCAGCACCCAGCGCAGGCGCAGCCCGCGCTCGCCCAGCAGGGCTTGCAACACCGGCAGGTCGCGGCTGTGCGGGTCCACCAGCACGGCCTCGCGCGCGCCGGTGTCGGCCAGCAGGTAGCTCAGCTCGCCGCTGCGATCGTCGTTCAGGATGCGAAAGAACATGTCAGACACCCCAGCGCAGCCAGGCCGCCAGCAGGAGGCCGGCGGCGCAGGCCCAGCCCGAGAAGCCCCAGCGCCAGAGTATGAAGCGCGGCACAAAGCCGACACCGCGCACCAGACCGGCGCTCATGGCCCAGAACAGGGCCATGGCCAGGCCGTGGTCGGCTTTGCCGGCGGCATCGGCGAACAGCAGCGGGTAGACGCTGCCCACCCCCATGATGGCCAGCGCGGCCAGCGCGGCCAGCAGGCTGGGCAGGTGCACGCGGGCCGGGGCGGGCGGGACCTTGGCGGACACCGTGTTCACTGCGCGCCTCCGCGGGCGGCCCTGCGGGCCTCTTCGGTTTCGCCCCACATGGCGTTGAGGATGGCCAGCAGCACGGCAAAGCCGACACCAAGGACCCAGGCGAAATACCACATGTTGTTCTCCTGAAAGACGGGGATCAGTAAGCGCCGTGCTCGTTCTCGCGGATGTACGCGGCCGTGACCTTGCCGCGCATGACGCGGTAGGCCCACGAGGTGTAGAGCACGATCAGCGGCATGAAGAGCACCGTGGCCCAGAACATGATGCCCAGCGTGAGGTGGCTGGAGACGCTGTCCCAGACGGTGAGGCTGGCCGCGGGCATGGTGCTGGACGGCATGATGAACGGGAACATGCTGGCGCCAGCGGTGCCGATGACGCCGGCGGTGGCCAGCGACGAGGCGACGAAGGCGCTGAGCGTGCGGCCGCTGCGCATCAGGGCCACCGCGGCCAGCGCGCCGAGCACGCCCAGGGCGGGCAGCAGCCACAGCAGCGGCTGGGCGGCGTGGTTGGCCATCCAGGCGCCAGCTTCGCGCACCACGGTCTTGCCCATGGGGTTGGGCAGCGCGGCGGGGTCGATCACCGAGCTGATGCGGTAACCGTCGATGGACTGCAGCCAGACGCCGGCGGCGATGAAGCCGACCACCATCACCAGCGCGGCGCCCGTGCCGGCGGTGATGGTGCGCCGCTGCACCACGCCTTCGGTGCGGTGGGCCAGGTAGGTGGCGCCCTGCAGCGTGATCATGGCGCTGCTGACCACACCGGCCAGCAAGGCGAAGGGGTTGAGCAGTTGCCAGAACGTGCCGGTGTAGGTGGAGACGAGGTAGGCGTCGAACTGGAAGGGCACGCCCTGCAGCAGGTTGCCGAAGGCCACACCGAAGATGACCGGGGGCACGAAGCCGCCGATGAACAGGCCCCAGTCCCAGGTGCTGCGCCAGGTGGGGTGGTGGATCTTGCTGCGGTAGTCGAAGCCCACCGGACGGAAGAACAGCGCCCACAGCACCGCCAGCATGGCCCAGTAGAAACCGCTGAACGCGGTGGCGTAGACCAGCGGCCAGGCCGCGAAGATGGCGCCGCCGCCGGTGATGAACCAGACCTGGTTGCCGTCCCAGTGCGGGCCGACCGTGTTGATGACGACACGGCGCTCGACGTCGCTGCGGCCGACAAAGGGCAGCAACGTGCCCACGCCCATGTCGTGGCCGTCCATGATCGCGAAGCCGACGAGCAAGACGCCCACCAGCAGCCACCAGACGATCTTGAGGGTTTCGTAGTCGAACATGGCGGCTCCTTAGGCGTGTGCGTGAACAGGTTCGTGGCTGTAGCGCCCGGTGCCCAGGCTGCCGGGGCCGATGCGGGCGAACTTGACCATCAGATACATCTCAACGATCAGCAGCACGGTGTAGAAGCCCACGAAGCCGGCCAGCGAGCCGTAGAGGCTGCCCACGCTGAGCGTGGAGACCGAGAGGTGGGTGGGCAGCACGCCGTAGATGGTCCAGGGCTGGCGACCGTATTCGGCGACGAACCAGCCCAGCTCGCAGGCCAGCCAGGGGGCGGGCAGCATCCACAGCGCCCACTTGAGCAGCCAGGGGCGCTTGCCGCATTCGAGCTTGAGCGTGCACCAGAAGGCCATGCCGAACAGCGCCAACATCGCAAAGCCCAGCCCGACCATGATCCGGAAGGCCCAGAACATGGGGGTCACGCGCGGCACGGTGCTGTCCACGGCCCTCTGCATCATGTCCGGGGTGGCCTGGCGCACGTCCACCACGTACTTTTTGAGCAGCAGGCCGAAGCCGAGGTCGGCCTTGTGCTGTTCGAACAGGGCCTTGGCGGCCACGTCGTCGCGGTTGGCACGCAGGGCTTCGAGCGCGGTCACGGCCTGGATGCCGCTTTGAATGCGTTCGCGGTTCTTCGCCTTGATCTCGTGGATGCCCGGGATCTCTTTGCTGACCGAGCGGGTGCCGATCAGGCCCATGACCCAGGGGATCTCGATCTCCCAGTCGTTCTTCTGCCCGGCTTCGTTGATGCCGGCCACCAGCGTCAGGCCGGCCGGCGCGGGCTTGGTTTCCCACATCGCTTCGATGGCGGCCATCTTGGTCTGCTGCGCCTCGCCCACCGTGTAGCCCGATTCGTCACCCAGCACGATCACCGAGCACACGCTGGCCAGGCCAAACGCCGCGGCCACGCGGAAGCTGCGCTTGGCGAACTCGATGTCGCGGCCCTTGAGCAGGTACCAGCTGGAGATGGACAACACGAACATCGCGCCGGTGACGTAGCCGGCCGAGACGGTGTGCACGAACTTGGCCTGCGCGTCCGGGTTGAACAGCACGGCCCAGAAGTCGACCATTTCCATGCGCATGGTGACGTAGCTGAACTCGGCGCCCACCGGGTTCTGCATCCAGCCGTTGGCGATCAGGATCCACAACGCGCTCAGGTTGGTGCCCACCGCCATCAGCACGGTCACCATCAGGTGCTGCGTCTTGCTCAACCGGTCCCAGCCGAAGAAGAACAGGCCGATCATGGTCGATTCGAGGAAGAAGGCCATCAGCCCTTCGATGGCCAGCGGCGCGCCGAAGATGTCGCCCACGTAGTGCGAGTAGTAGGCCCAGTTGGTGCCGAACTGGAATTCCAGCGTGATGCCGGTGGTCACGCCCAGCGCGAAGTTGATGCCAAAGAGCTTGCCCCAGAAGCGGGTCATGTCCTTCCAGATGACGTTGCCCGTCATCACATACACGCTCTCCATGATCACCAGCAGCCAGACCATGCCGATGGTCAGCGGCACGAAGAGGAAGTGGTACAGGGCCGTCGCTGCGAACTGCAAGCGCGAGAGGTCGACCAGTTGTTCGGAAATCAAGGCGTCACTCCTGTGAGGCGGTGGGCGCCGGGCGGCTGCCCAGCAGTTGCATGGCCGCGGCGTCGGTGTCCACCGGCACGCGCTGCTCCCGCACAAAGCCCCACCACAGACCGGTGAGCACGGCCAGCTTGATCGCCAGGGCGATGGCGAGCTTGCGTGTCAGGGAACGGTCTTGGCGGTTCATGGCATGTCCGTGGGGTGCGTTCTCCACTCCAAGAACCGTGCCAGTGGACGAAAGCAGAAAAAGCCTTTCAAAATCAATCCACTGCCAGCCCCTTGGCACGCAACCGAAGGCCCCTTGCGCTGCCTGACTGCCACATCTGGCAGAAAATGTCAGACCGCCATCCTCCCCGGCAGCCTGGAGCCCACTTGAAACCCCTGCCCGAACTCACCGCCTTCCTCGAAGGCCTGCCCGAGCCGCACATCCTGTTCGACGCGCAGTACCGCATCCTGGCGGCCAACGCGGCGTACCGGCGCGAGCACAGCCCCGAGCGCAGCGTGGTGGGCCGGCACTGCTACGAGGTTTCGCACCACTTCGCCGTGCCTTGCGACCAGGCCGGCGAATCCTGCCCGCTGGCGCAGTCCCGGCTGTCTGGCCAGCGCGAACGCGTGCTGCACCTGCACCACACCCCCAAGGGTGAGGAATACGTCAACATCGAACTCACCCCCCTGCCGGGCGATGACGGACAACCCGCCTTCTACGTGGAGAAGATGGAGCCGCTGCGCGTGGCCCAGGGCCAGCCCAGCGCCCAGGGACTGATCGGCCGCTCCGAGGCTTTTCAGCGCATGCTGGCGCTGGTGGCGCGCGTGGCGCCCTCGCGCGCCAGCGTGCTGCTGCTGGGTGAGTCGGGCACCGGCAAGGAGCTGGTGGCCCGCGCCGTGCACGAGGCCGGCCCGCGCGCGGGCAAGCCGCTGGTGGCGGTGGACTGCTCCAGCCTGCCCGAGAACCTGTTCGAGTCCGAACTCTTCGGCCACGAACGCGGCGCCTTCACCGGCGCGGCCACGGCGCGCGGTGGCCTGGTCGAGGCGGCCAGCGGCGGCACCCTGTTCCTGGACGAGGTGGGCGACATCCCGCTGCCCATGCAGGTGAAACTGCTGCGCCTGCTGGAAACCGGCACCTACCGGCGCGTGGGCAGCACCGAGCTGCGGCACGCCGACATCCGCGTGGTGGCGGCCACCCACCGCGACCTGGACGCGATGGTGCAGGACGGTCGTTTCCGCGAAGACCTGTACTACCGGCTCTCCACCTTCCCCATCCTGCTGCCGCCGCTGCGCGAACGCAGGGGCGACGTGGCCCTGCTGGCCCCCGCCCTGCTGGAGCGTGTGGCCGCGCCGCGGCGCCTGACCCTGGCGCCCGCCGCGCTGGCCTTGCTGGAAACGCAAGACTTCCCGGGCAACGTGCGCGAGCTGCGCAACCTGCTGGAACGCACCGCCCTGCTGTGCGACGGCAGTGTGATCGAAGCCGAACACGTGCGCCAGGCCATCGCCACCGGGCGCCGACCCGGTGCCGCCCGCAGCATCCCGGCCCGGTCCACCCCGGCTGCGCCCGCCGACGCCGATCAGGACCTGCGCAGCCTGGAACTGGCCGCCCTGCGCGAGACCGTGGCCCGGCACACCGGCAGCCGGGCCGACCTGGCCCAACGCCTGGGTATCAGTGAGCGCTCGCTCTACCGCAAACTCAAAGCACTGGGCATCGGCACCGGCCGGGGCTGAGCGCCCGCCGCGGTCGCACCGCCCTCGGCACCTGAGCTGAAGCACGCGCCAGCATTTTGTGCTGGCGCCGGCGCGCGGAAACCGCTACAAACCCATACCTATATAAGGAGATGGCGATGAATAACCCCTTCCAGTTCGGCGAAACCGTCGCGGGCTACCCGGTCCGGGTGGTCAACGAACGCACGGTGCGCGCCGCTGCCGGCCTGCTGTTCTTCCCGGCGGTGGTGTCGTTCATGAACGCCCTGCTGACGGCCAACTACCAGCCCACGCGCCTGTTCGTGATCGTGTTCCTCACCGACATGGCGTTGCGCATGGCCAACCCGCGCTGGGCGCCGAGCATGATCGTCGGCGGCTGGGTCGTGCGGAACCAGACGCCCGAATGGGTGGGCGCTCCGCAAAAGCGATTTGCCTGGGGCCTGGGCTTGCTGCTGGGCTGCGCCATGGCCTACCTGATGGTGTTCAACCGCTACATGGGCCCGGTCAACATGCTGGTCTGCGCCAGCTGCCTGACGCTGATGTTTTTTGAAACCGCCTTCGGCATCTGCCTGGGCTGCAAGCTCTACAACGTCTTCAACCGCGAGAAAGCCCAGCTCTGCCCCGGCGGCGTGTGCGAAGTACCGGCGCAGAACAAGGGCTGGGGCATCTCCCTGCCGCAGGCGGCCGTGCTCGTGCTGTTCGTGGGCGCCATCGTGGCGGCCAAAGGCTGGGTCGACCGGACCGGGGCGGTGCAAGGCGGCTTCGACGACATGGCCACGCTGGAAGAGATGGGCCTGAAACCCGTGGCGGGGGCTCCCAGCGCGGCCGAAGCCGAGCGCTGCCAGGTCCCCGCCTTCGCCAAGGCCCTCGGCCACGAGGCCCAGTGGAAACTGCACAACGGATGCAGTTGAACGCCCCCCGCGCCGC
>NZ_JBPCSJ010000066.1:0-3574 GCF_051007235.1 Hydrogenophaga sp.
GAATCCCACGCCCACCGTCAGACCCTCAAGTTTCTGGTCGTCCCGGTCATAGTACTTCGTGTAATCGGCGTTCAGGTAGGTGGTCTTGGTGAGGTCGTAGCTCATGCCCACGCCATAGGCCAGGCCGGTGCGGGCGTCAGACACACCATTGGCCTTGAGGTCGCTGCGCACCACGCCCAGGCGGCCGTACACGTTCACACCGTCGGCCAGCGGCGCCTGGACCTTGCCGAACACGCCGACCATGTTGTCGAGCTTGAGCGTGGTGCCCGATGCCGTGTCCGAGTTGGCGTGCAGCCCCACCATGCCTTCCATGGCCAGGCTGGGGGTGAACTGGTAGCCCACCACGCCGCGGACCATGTCAGGGCTGACTTTCAGGCCCGGTTCACGGTAGTCCAGGCCTGTGTAGCCCACTTCGCCGTACAGGCTCTGTGCCTGTGCGCCAGCGGCCAGCGCGACCAGACCCAGGGTGGTGGTGAGTTTTGCGATGCGAGTCATGAGACCTCCATGGAAATTGGGGAAATGCGCTGAGATTCAGCACACCCTCATGGTGGAGGTCTGGTGTGGCGGCGCGGTATCGGCCGCGTGTCGTGCGGGTGAAGCCGTGTGAGCGCATGTTGCAGCGCTCACAAAGCGTCTGACAGCGGGAACTTCAGGCGGCGACGGCGGGCTGTGGCGCCACGGCCGCCAGCGCGGTGCGCAGGTGGGCCACCGTGCTGTCGACGTCGTGCCATTTGTCCAGACCGAACAGGCCGATGCGGAAGGTCTTGAAGTCTGCACCTTCGTCGCACTGCAGAGGCACGCCCGCCGCCGTCTGCAGGCCGGCAGCGAGGAATTTTTTGCTGTTCTGGATGTCGGGGTCGGTGGTGTAGCTGACCACGACGCCCGGGGCCTGGAAGCCCGCTGCCGCCACGCTTGGGAAGCCGTGGGCGGTGGTCAGCTCGCGCACCGCGCGGCCCAGCGCCACCTGCTCGTCGCGCACGCGGTTGAACCCGTAGGCCTCGGTCTCGCGCATGGTGTCGCGCAGGCGTTGCAGCGCGTCGGTGGGCAGGGTGGTGTGGTAGGCGTGTCCACCGCCTTCGTAGGTGTCCATGATCTGCAGCCACTTCTTCAGGTCGGCCGCGAAGCTGCTGCTCTGTGTGGCATCGATCGCCTGGCGCGCACGTTCGCTGAGCATGACCATGGCGCAGCAGGGCGAGCTGCTCCAACCCTTTTGCGGGGCCGAGATGAGGATGTCCACGCCGGTGGCCTGCATGTCCACCCACATCGCGCCGGAGGCGATGCAGTCGAGCACGAACAGACCGCCCACGGCGTGCACCGCGTCGGCCACGGCGCTCAGGTAGTCGTCGGGCAAGATCATGCCGGCCGCGGTTTCGACATGAGGGGCAAACACCAGCGCCGGCTTTTCTCTCGCGATCGCGGCCTTCACCTCTTCAATGGGGCAAGGGGTCCAGGGCGCCTGTGAGCCTTCAGCCACCTGGCGCGCTTTCAGCACGGTGTGGCTGGCCGGAATCGAGCCCATGTCGAAGATCTGCGTCCAGCGGTAGCTGAACCAGCCGTTGCGGATGACCATGACGTGTTGGCCGTGGGCAAACTGCCGCGCCACCGCTTCCATGCCGAAGGTGCCGCTGCCCGGTACCAGCACGGCCGAGTGCGCGCCGTAGACCCGCTTGAGCATGGCCGAGATGTCGGTCATCACGCCCTGGAAGCGCCGGGACATGTGGTTGAGCGCGCGGTCGGTGTAGACCACCGAAAACTCGAGCAGACCCTCGGGGTCGATCTGGGGCAGCAGTCCGGGCATGTGTGTCTCCTGTCGGTTCGCCTGTGCCAGGCGGGCCGATCAGATTAGCACAGCACCCCAGGGACAGCGACCCACGCCGCGCTGCAGCGTGGGGCCATTGTTCAGTGCCGGGTGAGGGGCAGCTCCGGCTCGCGCAGCCGGCTGGGCGCCAGGGCACCCGCCGAGTCCAGGATGGGGTAGGCGATGGAGCAGATGTGCGAGTTGATGCGCTTGAGGTCGCTGATCAGGTCGATGTGCAGCGAGCTGCTTTCCAGGCTGGGCGTGGTGCGGTCGGCCAGGCGCTCCAGGTGGCTGCTGGCGTATTCGCGCTCCATTTCGCGAAAGCGCACCTTCTCTTCCAGCAGGCGCTGTGCATCGCGCACGTTGCCGTCCAGGAACACGCTCATGCCCAGTCGCAGATTGTCCAGCAGGCGGGCGTGCATGGCCGCGATCTCGGTCATGCCCGCTTCGGAGAACTCTTTCCCCTTGCGGATCTTCTTGTCCTCGACGTCCAGCAGCACGCGTTCGACCGTGTCGCCGATCTGCTCCATGTTGATGGTGAAGCTGATGATGTCGGTCCAGCGCCTACTCTCTTTTTCATTGAGCTGCTCGCGCGAGATCTTGGTCAGGTAGTACTTGATGGCCGAGTACAGCCCGTCCACCGTGTCGTCCAGTTTGCGCAGGTCCTGCGCCAGCTGCAGGTCGTTGGTCTTGATGACCGTCATCACGCCGCGCAGCATGGTTTCGACCACGTCGGCCTGGTGCAGCGCTTCGCGCGCCGCGCACGAAATGGCCAGCGACGGCGTGGCCAGGGCAGACGGGTCCAGGTGGTTGGGCCGGTCCAGTGCGCTGCCGGCGTCCTGCAGCGGCAGCAGCTTTTCCACCCAGCCGGCCACCGTGCCGGTCAGGCCGATGAAGACCAGCCCCACCATCAGGTTGAAGCTGAGGTGGAACAGCACCGTCTGAGCCGCGGGGTCGGGCACATGGGGCTGGACCGCGCGCAGCCAGAACGGGATCAAGGCCGGGGCGATCAGCACGCCCAGCGCCTTGAACATCAGGTTGCCCAGCGGCACCTGGCGCGAGGCGCGGTTGGCCTTGGCCGTGGTCAGCACCGCCAGCAGGCCGCTGCCCAGGTTGGCGCCCAGCACCAGGCCCAGCGCCACGTCGACGCCCACCACGTTGATG
The DNA here is from genome assembly GCF_051007235.1 of Hydrogenophaga sp. Classification (GTDB taxonomy): domain Bacteria; phylum Pseudomonadota; class Gammaproteobacteria; order Burkholderiales; family Burkholderiaceae_C; genus Hydrogenophaga. Next base: position 2,963 of record NZ_JBPCSJ010000066.1, read on the forward strand.
GCCAGCGTCGCCGTCAGCAACACCACGGCCAGGCTGGAATACGAGAGCACTGCCAGCGTGGCACCCACCAGGATCTCCAGCATGCGGTCGCTGCTGAGCGATTCCAGGATCAGCTGCACCGCGGGGTTGGCGGTCAGCACGTGCGTGGCCTGACCCACCAGTTGCAGGGCCAGCAGCATCAGGCCCAGGCCAATCAGCACGCGGCCCACGTCGCCGACCGGGGTGCCTTGGCGCAGGATGAACAGCGTGACGCCGATGAAGATGCACAGCGGCGAGAGCCAGGACAGGTCGAACGAGAAGACCACCGCCATGATGGCGGTGCCGATGTCTGCGCCCAGCATCACGGCCAGCGCGGCCGGCAGCGCGATGAGCCCGCGGCCGACGAAGGACGCCGTGATGAGTGCGGTGGCCGTGCTGGACTGAACCAGGGCCGTGACGCCCAGGCCCGAGAGCGCAGCGGTGAAGTGGTTGTGCAGGCTCGCCGCCAGCACCTGACGCAGGCGGCTGCCCAGCACCCGCAGCACGCCGGTGCGCACAAGGTGTGTTCCCCAGACCAGCAGCGCAATGGCGGCCAGCAGATTCAGCAGGTGTGTCATGGCTGAGGAAAACTAT
>NZ_JBPCSJ010000067.1:0-10643 GCF_051007235.1 Hydrogenophaga sp.
ACGGCCCCCGGCCCGTCCCGACCTCAGTTCACTTCAGCACGCCGGCAAAGTAGGCCGACAGCTCGGCGCGAGCGTCCAGCGGCAGCACGTGGGCCACGTACTGGTCGGGCCGCACGACGATGAGGCAGCCGCGCTCGCGGTCGATGCCGCGCATGTCGTAGATGTCGCCCGCGCCCTTGTGGTCCACGCAGAAGACCTTCTCGTGGTCCTGCAGGCCGAGCTTGCCGGTCCGGGGCTTGAGCAGTGAAGGCATCTGCCCGTAGTCGAGCTGGTCGAAGGTGGGCTGGAACACGGCGCGCACGTCGATGACGGCGTCGATGTCTTCGCCTGGGCGCGTGTGCCTGACCACCGGTGAGGCCGCGTCGTTGGCCAGCCAGTCGGCCAGCCGGGCCATGGGCGCGCCGGGCAGGCCCACGTCACCCTGGCCCGCAAAGGCGTAGAGGCGCCAGCGCGCGTCGGCTTCGGCGGCATGACCCAGCTGCATCTGCTTGGCGTCCGACAGGCGCACCACGGGCGCGGAGTGGAAGCGGCGGCCGATGGCTTCGCCCTGGGCCAGCGCCTGGTGCGGGCTGGCCGCGAACAGGGTCGAGCTGTCGTACTTCACCGCGGTGCCGCCGGTGAATTCGAGGTTGGCCTTGAACTGGCGGATGATGCGCGGCTCTTCCTTGCCCTCGCGTTCGGCCTGCGTCGTGGGGGCCGACATGATGCGCGACCACTCGTGGTCGGTCTCGACCAGGCGCTTGGCTTCGGTCAGGCGCTCCTTGCTGTAGCTGCGCAGCAGACTCGGGTCGGCGCGGCCCTGCAGCACGTGCACCAGCTTCCAGCCCAGGTTGAAGGTGTCCTGCATCGACACGTTCATGCCTTGGCCGGCCTTGGGCGAGTGGGTGTGGCAGGCGTCACCGGCGGTGAACACGCGCGGGTTGCGGTTTGAGCCCTCGGGCACGTCGTCGAACTTGTCGGTGAGGCTGTGACCGATGTCGTAGATCGACCACCAGACGACTTCCTTCACGTCGATGGCATAGGGTTTGATGATGCGGTTGGCCGCCGCGATCATGTCCTCCTGCGTGAACTTCTTGCTCGCGGCCTTCTCGCCTTCCTTGAGCTTGTCCAGTTCCACGTACATGCGGAAGATGTAGCCGCCTTCGCGCGGCAGCAGCAACACGTTGCCTTCGCCGGCCGACGAGATCAGGCACTTCTGGCGCACGTCGGGGAAGTCGGTGTTGGCCAGGATGTCCATCACGCCCCAGGCCTGGTGCGCGGCGTCGCCGTGCAGCACGCCGCCAATGGCCTTGCGCACGGCCGAGTGCGCGCCGTCGCAGCCCACCACGTAGTTGCAGCGCACGGTGCGGGTGCCGCCCCAGTGGATGCCGGTCGCGTCTTTGAGCGTCACGGTCACCGGGTGGTCGTCGGTGGTTTCATCGATGGTCAGGCCTGCGATTTCCCAGCCGTAGTCGGGCGCCAGGCGCGAGGGTGAGTTCGCCATCACCTCCAGGAACAGCTCGTGCAGCCGCGCCTGGTTGATCAGGATGTGCGGCATCTCCGAGCTGTCGTCGGCCACGTCCTGCACACGGCCCACGCGCTTGATGTGCGCGGGGTTGGCGGGGTCGGGCATCCAGAACGCGGTCTGGTTGACCCAGTAGGTTTCGCGCTTGACCTTGTCGGCAAAGCCGAAGGCCTGGAACATTTCCATGGTGCGCGTGTTGATGCCGTCGGCCTTGCCCTTGACGATGTTGCTGGCCATGCGTTCGACGATCAGGGTCTCGATCTGCGGGAACTGCGCCAGCTGCGCAGCCAGGCACAGGCCGGCGGGGCCGGTGCCGGCGATCAGCACGTCCACCTTTTCCGGCAGCGGCTCGTTCACGCCCCGGTTGCGGCGGTTGGGCGCCGCGGGTTTGACGTCGGGGTTGCCGCCGCGGAAGCCGTCTTTGTAGAACTGCATGGGTTGTCTCCTGGGTTGAATCGCACCGATGACCGTTGGTGTGTGAACAAATGATATCTATGCTTATCAATACCTGTCAAGACGGTACGTATACTTATCAAAACCGTGCCGCCCTGGCGCGCCGGTGTGACCACCCCTACCCTTTGAGACGGAGCGCGAGCATGGACTCACTCGACATGGCCGGGCACCTGATCCGGCGCCTGCACCAGCAGTCCACGCTGGTGTTCGTGCAGCGCACGCAGGAAGCGGGTTACGACCTCACCCCCATCCAGTTCGCGGCGCTGGACGCCATCCACAACGCGCCCGGCGCCGACCAGGCCACCGTCGCGGAAATGATCGCCTACGACCGCGCCACCATCGGCGGCGTGATCGAGCGGCTGGAGCAAAAGGGCTGGGTGCGCCGCGTGGTGAGCGAACGCGACCGCCGCGCGCGCGAACTCTCGCTCACGCCCGAAGGCGAGGGCATCTTGCAGGCGCTGGTGCCAGTGGTGCGCGGCCTGCAGGACGAGATCCTGCAGTCGCTGGGCGAGGCCGACCGCGCGCGCTTCCTGCGGCTGGCGCGGCAGGCGGTGGGGCAGTAAGGCCGCCGGTCAGTAGCCGGCCGGGTAGCTGGCGGTGGCGGTCATGCTCACCGGCGCGCCGACGCCGCTGCCGTGGGCGTTGAGGTCTTTCATGGGGAACAGCAGCGGCTCGGCCGCCGGGTAGCCATAGGCCGCCACTTGCGCGTTGGCGGCGGCGCTGATGGTGACGCCCCACAGAGACCACACCGGGCGCATGTCGCGGCCGATGATGCGCGAGGCCGCGATCAGCATGAAGTCGTTGCCGTCCATGGCCGACGGGTAGCTGGCGTAGGTGCCGAAGCCCAGGCCGTCCTTTGCGCCGGTCCAGCCGGTTTCGCTGGCCGAGAAGTTGCGCTCCAGCAGGTGCATCAGGGCGTAGAGCTCCCAACCGTCGGAGAAGGCGGGACTGTTGTAGTAGCGCGCGAACTCCACCAGCTGGCGGTAGAACACCAGGCGCTCGGCGGCGTTGGCTGCGTAGGCTGTGTTGGTCCAGATGCTGGTCCGCATGTAGGTCTGAGGATCCGCTGAAGCCAGCGCCAGGGTCAGTGTGGCAAACATGGCGCGGGTGGTGTTCACCGAGCGGGTCAGCGGTGTGGCCGCGGGGTTCGCGCGGTTGAACGCCATCTGCTTGTGCATCGGGAAGATGTTGTTGGACACCTCGGTCGACTGTCCGCCGTAGATCTTCAGCCGCGCGCGCTGCAGGTTGTGGCCGATCTCGTGCGTCTCGCCCCAGCCCAGCGGTTCCAGCGCCCAGTTCTGGTCGTAGGGGTTGCCCGAACAGCCGGCGCCACAGGCGGCCACGGTGTCGGCGATCACGTGCTGCATCACGTCGCGCCGGTGCTGGGTGCCGGTGCAGTCCCAGCCGGCTGTGCCGCAGAAGGCGGCGACGCTGGCCGGCAGGTTGAAGCCGCCGCTGGGCGAGTTGAAGCCCGCGAGTTCGTACGTGTCCTGGACCATGTAGGTGCCGATGCGGTCGGCCAGCAGGCCCATGTCGCCGCGGTGTGCGGCCAATGTGCTGCGCATGTGCGGCACGTTGCTGTGCACGGTGAGAAAGTCGCTGGTGATGCCGACCCAGTTGGTGGGCGTGCTGGCCAGCTCGGCTTTGAAGGCGGCCACCTGGGCCGCGTCCCGCATGTCGCGCAGCACGGGGTGGGTGATGACGCCATCGACCGCCACGCTGATGGCGGGCGCACCACTGGCGGCGCCGACGAACAGGTACAGCGGGCCGCCGAAGGGGCTGGTGAGGGTGACGGTGCGGCCCGACACCAGCGGCACGCGCGGGCTGGCCAGCATCGTGGGGCGGTTGTAGCCGTTGGCGTTGTACAGGCGCGTGGTGTCGCGCAACAGGTTGATGCCCAGGGTCACGCTGGCAGTGGCCGCGTCGCTGCGCGTGAGCGTGACGCTGCGGCCGGGCATCACGTACAGGCCGGTCATGAACTCGCGCGTGCCGGTGGCGGGCGCGGTGGTGGTCACCGTGCGGGCGATGGCGGGCGTGGCCGCCGGGATGGCGGGCGCGAAGCTGCCCTGGTGGGCGGCGGTGGCGCTGTGTCGGCGGTTGATGTAGGCCGTCATGTCCGAAAAATGCGCGCGGAAGAACGCGCCTTTGTCGCCGCCCTTGTCCATGGGGTAGGTCACGGCCTTGCGCCAGGTGTCGCCCAGCAGCACCAGGTGTTTTTCCAGCGCGTAGCCGGGCTGGTCGAACAGGGCCAGCCCTTGGGCGTCGAGCGCGCGCAGCGTGGCGCGGATCGCCTTGGCCGGCGTGTTGAACTCGCTCTGCAGCGCGGTGTCGCCATCACAACCGACCTTGCCCACATCGCTGACGCAGCCGCTGAAGGTGGTGGCGAAGCTGCCCGCCTGCAGTCGCTGCAGCAGGGCCAGGGTGTCGCTGGCGAAGCCGCTGGCACCCAGCGTGGCCGGGTCCCCGGCGTTCAGGCCTTCCTGCGCCCGGTAGTTGTCGCTGGTGGACAGGCCGAAGTGGGCCAGCAGGCGGGTGGCGAGATCGCCCGCGTCGCCGTCGTGGTGCAGGTACAGCACCGGCACGCCCCGTGCCTGCGCGGCCTGGATCGCGGCCATCACGCTGCCGCCGTTGTAGGTGGAGGTGCCGCTGTTGGGCGCCTCTTGCCGCCCGATGACCAGCAGGTCCGCGCCTTGCAGGCAGGCGTCGAGCGCGCTGCCGTCGCAGCTGTCGTCCACCGCCGACGCGCCGGCCACGCCATTGATGGTGACCGAGGGCAGCTGGGCTGCGAGCCAGGCGCGGGTGGGCGCCTCGTGCGGGAACCAGTAGGTGGCTTTGCCCGGCAGGTGGGCCGTGACCACCTTGAGCCCGCTCAGGCTGCTGCGGCCGGTGAGCCAGGCCACGGTGTTCTTCATCACCGTGTCCATGCCGGCATTGCTGCCGACGGCCAGCGGGTTGCCGCCAAAGGCCGCGTAGCGCTCGCCGGTGGTCGGGTCGGTGCCGGCCACGGCCAGCACCTTGCCCGACCCGGCGGTGTTGTCCGAATAGCGCCAGTTGCCGGCCAGCAGCACGCTGTTGCGGCTCTGGTCCAGCACCGTGAAGTAGGCCGAGTCGTGCGAGGGGTCCCAGCCCACGCTGGCGCCGCTGACACCGCTGAACACCGCCCGGCGCAGCGTGGCCTCGGTTTGCAGCCGGGCCTGCAGCCATGCCACGCTGGCCGTCAGGGCGGTGGCACTGTCCACGCGGCTGGCGTCGCCCGTCGTCAGGGCGGTCGACCAGGCGGCGGGTGTGGCCACCACGGGGTCGACGCTGTTGACCGCACCACCGCCGCCGTAGGGGCTGCCGCCACCGCCACCACCGCAGGCGGCCAGCGCCATGGTGAGGGCGGCCGAGAGGGCGAGGCGCCAGGAGGAGGGTGTTGGGTGAGGACGGGTGGTCTGGGAACGCAGCATGGGGATCATCAACGGTGGTGGTGCGCCGGAGGCGGCCGCGTTTGTAACCCGTTGTGGCGGCGCTGCCCCCGCCTTCGTTCACACCTTCCTGACCGGACCGGCTGAGCGGCAGCTTGGGCAGAACAGGCGGTTCAGTCCGGCGAGGGCCGCATCCGCAGCGCCAGCCCCTGCAGCAGCGCCAGCGCCAGCAGCCCCAGCCCGGCGGTGAGCCACAGCGCGTGGCCGCCCCAGCGCGCCATGGCCAGGCCAAACAGCACCGGCGCGAACGCCTGCGAGATGCGGGCCGGCGCCATCAGCCAGCCCTGGCGTTCGCCATACCCCGCGGCGCCGAACACCACCAGCGGTAGCGTGCCCTTGGCGATGGTCAGGATGCCGTTGCCCATGCCGTGCATCACCGCAAACAGCCAGGCGCCCAGCGGCCCGCCCAGCGTCAGCAGCGCCACGCCGATGGGGTGCCCTGCGGTGGCGAAGCGGCTGGACAGCAGCGGGTGCGCGCGGCGCAGCAAGCCGAACTCCAGCAGCCGCCCGGCCACCTGTGCCGGCCCCACCAGCATGGCCACGCCCAGCGCGGCCGGTGCCGACAGGCCCTGCGCCTGCAGCAGCAGCGGCAGGTGCGCCGCCATGGCGGTGCTGGTGAACCAGGCGATGGCGAACACGGCCGCGAGCACCGCGGCCACGCCGGTGCCGGCGTGCGGGTGTGTCGGTGCGGCAGCGTCATGGGCCTGGCCCGGGGTCACCGCGGTCTGCACCGGTGGCGTGTGTTCCACCGGCGCGCCGGGCAGCAGGCTGTGCAGCGGCAGGCCCACCAGCAGGTGCAGCGCCGCCCAGCCCAGGCACGCGCCGCGCCAGCCCCAGGTGTCCAGCCCCCATTGCGTGAGCGGCCAGCCCACGGTGCTGGCAAAGCCGGCGATCAGCGTGATGCCGGTGATGGCGTTGCGCGCACTCACAGCGTACAGCCGCACCAGGGTGGCAAAGGCCGCGTCGTACAGGCCGCTGCCCATGGCCAGCCCGATCACGCACCAGGCGGCCCAGACCTGCCACTCGGCCTGCGCCAGGCCCAGCGCGCCCAGGCCCACCGCGAACAAGAGGTTGGTGACCCGCAGCACGGCGCGGCCACCGTGCCGGTCGATGGCGCGGCCCGCGGCCGGCCCGACCAGGGCCGAGATCACCAGCGCCAGCGTGAAGGCGCCGAACACATGGGTGACCGCCATGCCCAGCTCCGCCGCCAGCGGCGCGGCCAGCAGGGCCGGCAGGTAATACGACGAGGCCCAGGCCAGGGTCTGCGTGCTGCCCAGGGCAGCGACCACAGCGCGTTGGCCCAGTCCCCTCACCTCATGCGGTCTGGAGCATCAGCTGTTCCAGACGGGGCAGGTAGTGGTCCAGCGGCGGCACCTCGCGCGCCGGGTCCTTGGCCAGGTCGTCGTAGCGGCGCAGCCGCACCGCTGCCTGGGCGAACGGCTGCTGCAGGAAGGCGCCGGCTTCGACGGCCGTGTAGACGCCGCCCTGCTGCGCCAGGCTGTGCACCGACGCGGCGGAGAGCGACGCGAAGTAACCGCCTTCGGCCTGGCACAGGTAGCGCTTGGCGTCCACGTGCAGGCGGATCGGTTCCAGCACCGCGTCCGGCAGGACGCCGCGCAGGAAGGGCAGCAGCGAGTACTGGTGCAGGTCGTCCTGTTGCATGTCGGTGTCCAGCGTACCAGCCTTTTCGGTGGCGATCAGGTGACCCAGGTCGTGCAGCAGACAGGCGATCACCAGCGCATCCGGCTCGCCCGCGCTGTCCGCCAGGTGGGCGCATTGCAGCGCGTGCTGGAGCTGGCTCACGGCTTCCAGGCCGTACTGTTGCGAGCCGCGCCGGGTCAGGAGGTGCTGGATGTCGGTCAGTGTCAGGGCCATGGCGGTGTTCCTCTGTTCCTCAGATCATGAGCTTGCGGATGCGGGCCGACACCAGGTCGATCAGGCTGACCGTGGCGATGATGATGACCATCACCGCAGCGGTCTCGGCGTACTGGAACCCGCGGATGATTTCCCACAGCACCACACCGATGCCACCCGCCCCGACCATGCCCACCACCGAGGCCGAGCGCACATTGGCCTCGAAACGGTAGAGCGTGTAGGAGATCCACAGCGGCATGACCTGCGGGATCACGCCGTAAACGATCTCGTGCAGCGCCGAGGCGCCGGTGGAGCGGATGCCTTCGACCGGCTGCGGGTCGATGGCTTCGACCGCTTCGGAGAACAGCTTGGCCAGGGTGCCGGCGGTGTGAATCCACAGTGCGAGCACACCGGCGAACGGGCCCAGACCCACCGCCACCACGAACAGCATCGCGAACACCATCTCGTTGATGGCGCGGAACGCATCGAGCACGCGGCGCACCGGCTGGTGGACCCACCAGGGCGTGATGTTGGATGCCGCCAGCAGGCCCAGCGGCACGGCCGAGACCACCGCCAGGGCCGTGCCCCAGACGGCGATCTGCAGCGTGACCAGCATCTCCTGCACGTACATCTTCCAGTCTGCGAAATTGGGCGGGAAGAACTCGCTGGCGTATTGCGCCATGTTGCCCGAGTCGCGCAGCAGCTCCAGCGGGCGCATGTCGGCGCCCTTCCAGGAGCCCGCCAGTACCAGCAGCAGGGCAGCCCAGCCGAGGTACCAGCCGAAGCCGTGCTTCTGGGCCGCGGCGTTCAGGCCAGGGGGGGGCGGGAGTGTGGAAGCGGGTGTCATGGGCATCTCCGGTCGCAAAAAAGGCCCGCTGGATGGCGGGCCCTGGGCAGGCATGCGCTTACTGCAGCGCGGCCAGTTGCTTGTCGAGGTCGGCCAGCTTGGCGGCCTTGTCGGCGGCGGCCAGCGTCGTGTCGGCCTCGACCTTGTTGCGCTTGCTGAACAGGTCCAGTTCGCGGATCGGGGTCAGCTGGGCGTTGGTCGAGGGCTTGAAGCCCGAGAGCTTGGAGATCTTCATGACGATCTCCTTCTCGCGCGCGTCGGTCTTGGCGTAGTTGTAGAAGAAGCTCTTGAGCTTCTCCTTGGCGGCCGGCGGCAGGTCCTTGTGCATCACCAGCGGGTCCAGCGGGATCAGCGGCGAGGTCCAGACCACGCGGATGTCCTTGAACTTCTCGGGCTGGCGCTCCTTGATCTTGTCCAGGTTCTCGCTGTTGTTGGTGGCGACGTCGACCTGCTTGTTGGCCACGGCCAGCGCGTTGGTCTCGTGGTTGGCGTTGCGCACGATCTTGAAGTGATTCTTGGCGTCGATCTTGTTCTTGGCGAACACGTAGAAGCCGGGCACCAGGAAGCCCGAGGTCGAGTTCGGGTCGCCGTTGCCGAAGGCCAGGTTCTTGCCGTTCTTGAGCACGTCGTCCAGCGACTTGATCGGGCTGTCCTTGTGCACGATCAGGTGCGAGTAGTAGCCCTGGGTGCCGTCGGCGTTGACCATCTGGGCGAACACCTCGGCGTTGGCGCGGTCCACCGCCTCCATGGCCGACTTGTTGCCCAGCCAGGCCACTTGCACCTTGTTGAAGCGCATGCCTTCGATGATGCCGGCGTAGTCGGGTGCGAAGAAGGCCGTGACCTTCAGGCCGGTCTGTTTGGCCATGTCGTCGATCAGCGGCTGCCAGTCGGCCTTGAGGTTCTGGGTCGACTCGGTGGAGATGATGCCGAAGTTGATGTCCTGGGCCCAGGAGGTGCTCAGGGTCAGGCCGAGGGCGACGGCGGCGAGAGTCTTTTTGATCATGGAATGGTCCTTGGATCGGTGGAAGTGAAAGCGGAAAGCGGAGGCTCAGGCGGCCTGGGCCAGCGGGGTGGGCCAGGCCACCACGTTGGGCGCCAGCGCGGGAGTGGCGGAGGGGGCGGGCACCCCGTGCAGCGACGAGCTGCCGTTGAGGATCTCGTCGGCCTGCATGCCATAGAGGTTGCGCAGCAGGGCGGGCGTGAGGGCTTGCGACGGACCGTCGAACACCACTCGGCCCTGGTGCAACGCCACCACGCGAGGGCAGTAGCGCATGGCCATGTCGACCTGGTGCAGCGAGACCACCACGGTGCAACCGTCTTCGCGGTTGATGCGGGCCAGGATCTCCATCACCTTGCGCGAGGCTTCGGGGTCCAGCGAGGCGATGGGTTCATCGGCCAGCACCACTTTGGCGCCCTGCACCAGGGTGCGGGCAATGGCGGCGCGCTGCTGCTGGCCGCCCGAGAGGGTGGAGGCGCGCTGCGCGTGGCATTCGGCGATGCCGACACGGCCCAGCGCCTCGATGGCCAGGGCACGCTCTTGCGCGGTGAACCAGCGGGTCCAGGCGCGCCACCAGGGCATGCCGTGCAGGCGGCCCACCAGCACATTGACCAGCACCGGCAGGCGGTCGACCAGGTTGAACTGCTGGAACACGAAACCGATCTGCGAGCGGATGCGGCGCACGTCGCGCTGGATGCGGCCTTCGCGCTGCACGCACTGGCCGGCGACCTCGATCACCGAGCCGGGCGTGCCGTCGGCGGCCATCAGGCCGGCCACGTGGCGCAGCAGCGTCGACTTGCCTGAGCCGGAGGCGCCGATCAGCGCCACCATCTCGCCGGGGCGGATGTCCAGGTTCACGTTGTCCAGCGCCAGCTTGCCGCCGGCAAAACGTTTGCTGAGGTTCTGGATGCGAAGGGCTGAGGACATGGGCGTGCTCCGTGGGGTGAAGTCATCTAGACAAGTCGCAGTGTCCGGGGCTTGTGTGACAACTGTTTGAAGGCCGCGGGAAGTTTTGATGGCGTGCGCAAGGGCGCCGCTCAGAGCACGCGCGTGCCTTCTCGCCAGACGCCGCGCACCACGGCCTGGCGGCGGCCATCGGGCAGGTCCACCAGCTTCACGCGCACCAGGTCGGCGCGTTTGCCAGGCGCGATCTCGCCGCGGTCGTCCATGCCGCAGGCCCGCGCCGGGTTGCGCGTGACGGTGGCGACGGCGGCGGGCATGTCCAGGATGCCGTCGTCCACCAGCCGCACCACGGCGCTGAGCAGGCTGCCGGGCACGTAGTCGGACGAAAGGATGTCCAGCAGGCCCTGGCGTGCCAGTTCGGCCGCCGCCACGTTGCCCGAATGCGAGCCGCCACGCACCACGTTGGGACCGCCCATCACGGTCAGCAGGCCGCGTTCGTGCGCCGCGCGCGCAGCCACCACGGTGGTCGGGAATTCCGAGACGCTGGCGCCCTCGGCATGGGCCTGCTCGACGTGCGCCTCGGTGGTGTCGTCGTGGCTGGCCATGGCGATGCCGTGG
>NZ_JBPCSJ010000068.1:0-3655 GCF_051007235.1 Hydrogenophaga sp.
TAGCGGGCCACGGCCAGGTCGCGCTTGGTCTGGAACAGCTGGCTCTGGGCGTTGAGCACGTCGATGTTGATGCGCACGCCGACCTGGTAGCCGAGCTTGTTGGCGTCCAGCGCGCTCTGGCTCGACGCTTCCGCCGCTTCAAGGGCCTTGACCTGGCCCTGGCCCGACAGCACGCCGAAATAGGCGCTGCGCGTGGCCTGGCTGACGCCACGCTTGGCGCCTTCCAGGTCGGTCCGGGCCTTGTCCTCCAGGGCCAGGGTTTCTTTCACACGGTTCTGGATCGCGCCGCCCGCGTACAGCGGCAGGTTGAACTGCACGCCGACGGTGGCGGTGTTGTTGCGCACATAGCCGGGGATGGTGGCGCTGGAGGACGGAGCACGTGCGATTTGGTACTGACCCACCAGGTCCAGCGTGGGTTTGTGGCCGGCCTCGGCCTTCTGGGTTTCCAGCTGGGCGATTTCCAGACCTTTGGTGGCTTGCAGCACGGCCGGGTGGCCGGTCTCTGCCTGCGCCACCCAGGCCTGCGGATCTGCAGGCACCAGCGGGGGCAGGGCGACCGGTGTGGCCAGTGGCTTGGGGCTGACGTTAGCCTTGCCCACCAGCTGGTCCAGCGCCAGCTTCTTGACGCGCAGGTCGTTCTCGGCTGCGATTTCCTGCGCGATCACCAGGTCGTAGCGTGCCTGCGCCTCGCGCGAATCGGTCACCGTCGTGGTGCCCACTTCAAAATTGCGCTTGGCGGCGGCCAGCTGTTCGCTCACGGCCTTTTTCTGGGCCTGCACGAAGGTCAGCGTGTCCTGCGCGGCCAGCACGTCGAAGTAGGCCTGCGTGGTGCGCACGATCAGGTCCTGCTCGGCGCTTTGCAGCTGGGCTTTGGCGATGTCGATGGACAGCTGGCCTTGCTGGTCGGCCGCGGCGTTGGCCGGGCGGTACAGCGGCTGGCTGGCCGACAGCGTGACGTTCTGGCTGTTGTAGGTGCTGTCCAGCGCACCCACCGAGCTGTTGCGGTTGTTCCAGTTCGCGCCTGCCGCCAGGCCTGCCTGCGGGCGCAGGCCGGCGCGGGCCTGCTCGGCCTTGGCCAGGCTGGCGTCGTAGGCCGAGCGGGCCGAGAGGAAGGTCGCGTCGTAGCCGCGGGCAGACTCGTACAACTCCACCAGGCTTTGCGCCTGCGCCGCCGAGATGCCCCCCAGGGCCAGCAGCGCACCCAGCGCGACACGGCTCAGGGTGAGCCGGTGGGCGACGGAGCGGGACGGACGGGTGGTGTGGGCGTTCATGTGCGGTTCCTTGTGGGGCGGGCGCGAGAGGCGGGGCAGCGGGACGTTGCGGGTCAGTACATGGGCACGCCCGGGTCGCGTTCGTGCGACCAGGCGTTGATACCGCCGTGGACATTGACCACGTTGGAGAAGCCCTGCTGCATCAGGAAGTGCGCCACCTGCGCGCTGCGGGCGCCGTGGTGGCACAGGCAGGCGATCGGCAGGTCGCGGTCCATTTCCATGTAGCGCGCAGGCACGCTGCGCATGGGCATCTGCACCAGTGCGAAGCTGTCGTCGGCCTTGACGCTGGCGGTCTGGCATTCCCAGGGTTCGCGCACGTCCAGCAGCACCGGCTTGACGCCCGGCTGCTCGGTGGCCAGGTGTGCGAGCCAGTCACCAAATTGCGATGGGCGGATGGATTGCATGGTCAGAAGCTGAAGCGCGAGGGTTCGGGAAAGTTCCGCAGGCGCGGCGCGATGGTGTCCCAAGGCTGGGCGGTGCGGTAGCTGGCGTCGGCCACGCGGGTGACGAAGGTGGCGCGCATCATGGGTTCCTGCCCGGCGATGACGGCCAAGCGGCCACCCGGGGCGAGCAGGGCCAGCAGTGCCTGGGGAACCTCGGCCAGCGAGCCGGCGACCAGGATCGCGTCCCATGGGGCTTCGGCGGCACAGGCGGCGAAGCCGTTGGCGGCCGCGTCGGCCACGCGCACGTCGGCGTTGGCGATGCCGGCGGCCTGCAGGTGCTCGCGCGCAGCGCGGGCGATGGTTTCGTCGATGTCGAGCGACACGACGCGCTGGGCCAGCTTGGCCAGCAGAGCTGTGGTGAAGCCACTGCCGGTGCCGATCACCAGCACCTTGTCGGTGGGCTGCACGGCCAGGTCCTGCACCAGGCGGGCCTGCACGCGCGGGGCCAGCATGACCTGGTCGGCGCCGCTGCCCAGGGGCAGTTCCATGTCGATGTAGGCCATGGCCTTGTGGGCGGCGGACACGAACAGGTCGCGTGGCACGGTGTCCAGCAGGGCCAGCACCGTCGGGTCCAGCACCTCCCAGGGGCGGACCTGCTGCTCGATCATGTTGAAGCGGGCCTTGTCCAGGCTCAGGGTGTTCGGGGAAGTCATTTCAGATACTCCGGTGGGTATGTTAGCCGATTCAGAACCATTTTACCGAGCAGGGGTTTGCGGGTCATGGCCGCGGGGGCCCAGCAGGCGGCGGAACCAGACCGCCAGATCGTCCATGTAGCAGTACACCACAGGCACCACGACCAGGGTGAGGATGGACGAGGTGATGACGCCGCCGATGACCGCCTGGCCCATGGGCGCGCGTTGCTCGGACCCCTCGGTCAGCGCAAAGGCCAGCGGCACCATGCCGAAGACCATGGCCAGCGTGGTCATGAGGATGGGGCGCAACCGCACCTTGGCCGCCAGCAGCAGGGCGCTTTCGCGGTCCAGCGGTGCCTGGCCGTCCAGCCCGTGGCGCGCACGGATCGCAAAGTCCACCAGCAAGATGGCGTTCTTGGTCACCAGGCCCATCAGCAGCACGATGCCGATGACCGAGAACATGCTCATGGTCGAGCCGAACATCAGCAGCGCCAGCGCCACGCCGATGAGCGTGAGCGGCAGCGAGGTCATGAGCGCCAGCGGCTGCAGGAAGCTCTGGAACTGGCTGGCCAGGATCATGTAGATGAAGATGATGGCCATGGCCAGTGCCGAGACGGCGTAGCCGAACGACTCCTGCATGTTCTTGGTCGATCCTCCGAACTCCGCCCGGTAGCCCGGTGGCAAGGCAAGGGTGTCCAGCACCTTCTTGATCTCGCCCGACACCTCGCCGGCCGAACGGCCATACACGTTGGCGTTGATGGCCACCTCGCGGTTGAGGTTGCGGCGGTTGGTCTGGTTCGGGCCGGTGCCCTCGACCACGTTGGCCACCTGGCCCAGGCGCACCACGCGGGCGCTGCCGTCGCTGTTGCTGCCCACCACAAAGGGCAGGGCGGCCAGGTCGGCGGTGCGTGCTCGCTGCTCGGGCGCCAGGCGCACGTTGACGTCGTAGCTCTCGCCGTCGGCTGCGCGCCAGTTGCCCACGGTCTGTCCGGCCACCAGGGTCCGCAGGTTGCTGGCCACCGCGGCGGCGTTCAGGCCGGCGTCGGACGCGATGTCGCGCCGCTGCGCCACGTCCACCGTGGGTTTGTCGGGCTTGAGGCTCGAATCCAGGTCCACCAGGCCGGGGATGCCACGGACCTTCTCCAGCACTTCGGCGTTCAGGCGGGCCAGCTCGTTCAGGTCGTCGCCCTGTATGGAGAACTCGATCTGCTTGTTGCCGCCCACCGGGTCCAGCAGGCCGGCGTGCGTGACGTTGATGCCCGGCACGCTGCGCAGGCGTTCGCGCAGCTTCGCCGCCATGGCATCGGCG
>NZ_JBPCSJ010000069.1:0-10463 GCF_051007235.1 Hydrogenophaga sp.
GCTCGACGCAGATACTGTTGCTGTCGGGTGTCGGCCCTGCGCAGCAGATCAAGAACTTCGGTCTTGATGTCGTGCTCGACAAGCCGGGCGTCGGCGAGAACCTGCAGGACCATCTGCAGATCCGCTCGGTCTACAAGGTACAGGGCGCGAAGACGCTGAACACCCTGGCCAACTCGCTCTGGGGCAAGGCCAGGATCGGGCTCGAATACGCGCTCACGCGCAGCGGACCGATGAGCATGTCGCCCAGCCAGCTCGGCGCCTTCACCCGCAGCGACCCGGCCCAGCCGCACGCCAACCTCGAATACCACGTGCAGCCGCTCTCGCTCGACGCTTTTGGCGAGCCGCTGCACGGCTTCCCGGCCTTCACCGCCAGCGTGTGCAACCTCAACCCCACCAGCCGCGGCCATGTGCGCATCAAGAGCCCGCGTTGTGAAGATGCCCCTGCCATCTCCCCCAATTACCTGAGCACCCCGGAAGACCGCCAGGTGGCGGCCGACAGCCTGCGCGTGACGCGCCGTATCGTGCAGCAGCCGGCGCTGGCACCGTACCGGCCCGAGGAGTTCAAACCCGGCGTGCAGTTCCAGAGCGACGAGGACCTGGCGCGGCTGGCCGGCGACATCGCCAGCACCATCTTCCACCCCGTGGGCACCACCAAGATGGGGCGTGATGAGGACCCGATGGCGGTGACCGACAGCCACCTGCGCGTGCGCGGCGTGGCGGGCTTGCGGGTGGTGGACGCGGGCGTGATGCCCACCATCACCAGCGGCAACACCAACAGCCCGACGTTGATGATCGCGGAGAAGGCGGCGCGCTGGATCGTGTCCGGCGGGTAGCGGAGGTCGGTTCAGCGCAGGCGGCCGACGTAGCGTGTGCTCACATCGTTGGCGGCGGGCACGAGTGGAGCGGGTGCCGACACCGCGATCGCCGGGCTGGCTGCCGGTGGTGGCGGTTTGCGCTGCTGATGCGGCACTACCACCAGCGCCTCCAGCCGGTCGGCCAGGGGCAGCAGTTCGGTGTGGCCGTCTGTCTGCGCTTTTTCGCGCGCGAACCGCACCATGGCCTGTGCATAGTCGGCGTTGCCGGCCATCCACTCGGTGTCGGTCACCCGGCCGGTCTTGCGGCGCAGCAGCACATGCAGGTGCGCGGCGGTGGCCAATGCATCGTTTTGCGTCATGTTGTTTCCTGAACCCAACGAGGGCAGGGTCCGTGCACATCCCGTGCCAATCGGTGGGTGCAGCAAGGGAAAGCCCGGATGCACAGCTGTGGTGCAGACCGTTACAGTACCGCCACTCGCAACCAGCGCCTGGCGCTGACGACCGCGGGGGACCGAGGAGACAAGCTCAGTCCTGAACAGAACACCTCCAACACGACAGCGTCCATCAGAGATGCCCTGAACACCAGCCGACCCCCCGGGGTCGGCTTTTTTTTGCCTGTTCGCACCGGCATGGGTGTTTCCAGGGATGGAATACAAATGTCCGATATGGACCATGGTTTGGAAGGTGTCTGACCTGCTGTGTTCAGGGTGGCAGGATGAGGCGGTCAAAGCCCTATGAAAAACTTGCTAAAAATCAAAGACTTGTGATGCTCTGTGGGTGTTTTCCCTAGAGGGTGTGAAAGTGGCTCGCGCTTTGCAAATGGTTACCGAACTGCCTGTATGGGCGGTCCGGTTCCAGCCACACACCAGCCTACGGAGACAACACCAGATGGAAACCTTCTACGAGGTCATGCGCCGCAAGGGCATCTCGCGCCGCAGTTTCATGAAGTACTGCTCGCTCACCGCCACCTCGCTGGGGCTGGCGCCGAGCTTTGTGCCCCAGATCGCCCACGCCATGGAAAACAAGCCACGCACCCCGGTGCTGTGGCTGCACGGGCTGGAGTGCACCTGCTGCACCGAGTCCTTCATCCGTTCGGCGCACCCGCTGGCCAAGGACGTGGTGCTGTCCATGATCAGCCTGGACTACGACGACACCCTGATGGCCGCCGCCGGCCACCAGGCCGAGGCCATCCTCGAAGAGGTGATGACCAAGTACAAGGGCCAGTACATCCTGGCGGTGGAAGGCAACCCGCCGCTCAACGAAGACGGCATGTTCTGCATCCAGTCGGGCAAGCCCTTCATCGAGAAGCTCAAGCACGTCGCCAAAGACGCCAAGGCCATCATCGCCTGGGGCTCTTGCGCCAGCTGGGGCTGCGTGCAGGCCGCCAAGCCGAATCCGACCCAGGCCACACCGATCCACAAGGTCATCACCGACAAACCCATCATCAAGGTGCCGGGCTGCCCGCCCATCCCGGAGGTGATGACGGGCGTGATCTCCTACCTGCTGACCTTCGACCGCATCCCCGAGCTGGACCGCCAGGGCCGCCCGAAGATGTTCTACAGCCAGCGCATCCACGACAAGTGCTACCGCCGCCCGCACTTCGACGCCGGCCAGTTCGTCGAGGCCTGGGACGACGAGTCCGCGCGCCGCGGCTACTGCCTCTACAAGGTCGGCTGCAAAGGCCCGACGACCTACAACGCCTGCTCCACGGTGATGTGGAACGAGGGCACCAGCTTCCCGATCAAGGCCGGCCACGGCTGCATCGGCTGCTCGGAAGACGGCTTCTGGGACAAGGGCTCGTTCTACGACCGCCTGACCGACATCCAAGCTTTCGGCGTCGAGGCCAACGCCGACCAGATCGGTGGCACGGCGGCCGGTGTGGTGGGGGCTGCGGTCGCGGCGCACGCCGCCATCTCGGTGGCCAAGCGGGCGCGCGACACGTCCAAAGAAAAAGCACAGAACAACGCCTGAAGCGGCAACAAGGACAAGACCATGGGTGCTTACGAAACACAGGGCTTCAAGCTCGACAACACCGGCCGGCGCATCGTCGTCGACCCCGTGACCCGCATCGAGGGCCACATGCGCTGCGAGGTCAACCTCGACAGCAACAACGTGATCCGCAACGCGGTCTCCACCGGCACCATGTGGCGCGGTCTGGAGGTGATCCTGAAAGGCCGCGATCCGCGCGACGCCTGGGCCTTTGTGGAACGCATCTGCGGCGTCTGCACCGGCTGCCACGCGCTCACCAGCGTGCGCGCGGTGGAGGACGCGCTGGGCATCAAGATCCCGCTGAACGCCCACCTCATCCGCGAGATGATGGCCAAGACGCTGCAGGTCCACGACCACGCGGTGCACTTCTACCACCTGCACGCGCTGGACTGGGTGGACGTGGTCTCGGCCCTGAACGCCGACCCGAAGAAGACCAGCGAACTGCAGCAGCTGGTGTCGCCCTCGCACCCGCTGAGCTCGCCCGGGTACTTCCGCGACGTGCAGAACCGCCTCAAGAAGTTTGTCGAAAGCGGCCAGCTCGGCCCGTTCAGCAACGGCTACTGGGGCTCCAAGGCCTATGTGCTGCCGGCCGAGGCCAACCTGATGGCCGTGACCCACTACCTCGAAGCCCTGGACCTGCAGAAGGAATGGGTCAAGGTGCACACCATCTTTGGCGGCAAGAACCCGCACCCGAACTACATGGTCGGCGGCGTGCCCTGCGCGATCAACCTCGACGGCAACGGTGCCGCGGGCGCCCCCATCAACATGGAGCGCCTGAACTTCGTTGAAGCCCGCATCAAGGAGATGATCGACTTCAACAACAACGTCTACATCCCGGACGTGCTGGCCATCGGCACCATCTACAAGAACGCTGGCTGGCTCTACGGCGGTGGCCTCAGCGCCACCAACGTGGCCGACTACGGCACCTACGAGAAGGTGCCGTACGACCACAGCACGCACCAGCTGCCTGGCGGCGTGATCTTGAACGGCAACTGGGACAAGATCGAACCCATCGACCCGCGCGACCCCGAGCAGGTGCAGGAGTTCGTGAGCCACAGCTGGTACCAGTACGCCGACGAAACCAAGGGCCTGCACCCCTGGGACGGCGTGACCGAAGCCAACTACAAGCCCGAGGGTCCGAACTTCAAGGGCACGCGCACCAAGATCGAGAACCTGGACGAAAGCGCCAAGTACAGCTGGATCAAGAGCCCGCGCTGGCGCGGTCACGCGGTCGAAGTCGGTCCGCTCTCGCGCTACATCCTGGGCTACGCGCACGCGCTGCAGGGCAACAAGTATTGCCAGCGCGTCAAGGAACAGATCGAGAGCTCGGCCGTGGCCATCAACAGCGCCATCCCCAAGGCCCTGGGCCTGCCGGAGACGCAGTACACCGCCAAGCAGCTGCTGCCCACCACCATCGGCCGCACCCTGGCCCGCGCACTGGAAAGCCAGTACGCCGGCGAGATGATGATGGACGACTTCAAGCAGCTGGTCGCCAACATCAAGGCCGGCGACACCAGCACCGCCAACGTCGAGAAGTGGGACCCCGCCACCTGGCCCAAGGAAGCCAAGGGCGTGGGCACGGTCGCCGCGCCGCGCGGCATGCTGGGCCACTGGATCAAGATCAAGGACGGCAAGATCGAGAACTACCAGTGCGTGGTGCCCACCACCTGGAATGGTTCGCCGCGCGACACCAAGGGCCAGATCGGCGCCTTCGAGGCCTCGCTCATGAACACGCCCATGGTCAATCCCGAGCAGCCGCTGGAGATCCTGCGGACCCTGCACAGCTTCGACCCCTGCCTGGCCTGCTCCACCCACGTGATGAGCCCGGACGGTCAGGAGATGGCGAAAGTGACCGTGAGATGACCTCCCTGCGCCGCTTCGCGTCTTCCCCCCTGAGGGGGGACGCACCCAGTGGCCCGGCAAAGCCGGTTCCACGGGTGCCCTGGACAAGACCCGTCGCGCTCGCAGTGTCCCTGGATCGGTGAACCGTTTTGAACCCACACGAGGAGCAACACATGCAACACAAGAACATCTGTCGCGTGGCCGCCGCCGCGCTGCTGGCCGGTCTGGCCGGCGCCGCCCAGGCCCACACCGGCCATGGCACCCACAGTCTGATGGAAGGCCTGGCCCACCCCTTCGGTCTGGACCACCTGCTGGCCATGGTGGCCGTGGGGGTCTGGTCGGTCAGCGCGCTGCCGCCAGGCAAGGCCTGGCAGGGCCCGGCCGCCTTTCTGGCCGCGCTGGTGGTCAGTGCCGCGCTGGGCGCGGCGGGCGTGACGCTGCCGTTCCTGGAGCAGGGCGTGGCGCTGAGCGTGGTGCTGTTCGGCGCTCTGCTGGTGCTGGCCCGCCGCCCCATGCCCGCATCGCTCGGCCTGGGGCTGGTGGCCGCGGCCGCTGCGCTGCACGGTCTGGCCCACGGTGCCGAAACGCCGGCCACCGGCTTCGCGGGCTACGCCGCCGGCTTCCTGGTCACCACCGCGCTGATGCACATCAGCGGCGTCGGCATCGGCCTGGCGATCCAGCGCTGGCTGGCCGCGCGCAGCGGTCTGGCGCTGGGCGGGCTGGGCGCGCTGCTCGGCGGTGCCGGCCTGTTCCTCTTCGGCCAGCTGGCCGCCTGACGGTCCCGCGCTCAAGGAGCACGCCATGTCTTCACAGACTGCCCAAGAACTGGCCCAGCAGCGCCTGGCCGATGTCACCGGCATCGACGAGAGCGCCGTGCAGCACGGCCAGACCACCAAGTCGGTCTATGTGTACGAAGCGCCGGTGCGCGTCTGGCACTGGGTCAACGTCGCGGCCATCACGGTGCTGTGTGTCACCGGCTACTTCATCGGCGTGCCGCTGCCCACCATGCCCGGCGAGGCCAGCGCGCATTTCCTGATGGGCTACATCCGCTTCGCGCACTTCACGGCCGGCTACATCCTGGCCATCGGTCTGCTGGGGCGCGCCTACTGGGCCATCGTGGGCAACCACCACGCGCGCGAGCTGTTCTGGGTGCCGCTGTTCCAGAAGGCCTACTGGGGCGAGATCCTGACCATGCTCAAGTGGTACGCCTTCCTGATCCCGCGGCCGGGCCGCTACGTGGGCCACAACCCGCTGGCGCGGCTGGCCATGTTCTCGGGCTTCCTGGCGCTGATGGTCTTCATGATCCTCACCGGCTTCGCGCTCTACAGCGAAGGCTCGCAGACCGGTTCGTGGCAGGACAAGCTGTTTGGCTGGGTCATCCCGCTGTTCGGCCAGAGCCAGGACGTGCACAGCTGGCACCGTCTGGGCATGTGGGCCATGATCATGTTCATCACCCTGCACGTCTACGCCGCGATCCGCGAAGACATCATGGGTCGCCAGTCCATCGTGTCGACCATGATTTCCGGCCGCCGGACATTTAAAGACTAACCCCCGCGCCGCCTTCGGCGTCACCCCCTTCTAGGGGGCGGTGCGAGAGGCCCGGCAAAGCCGGTTCCTCCGCACCCTGGCGCCAAGCCCTTCGCACCAACAGCCTGCCCATGATGTCGCGTCCTGCTCCGCATCGTCTGCCCGCCATCGCGTCGGTGATCCCGCCGCGCGGTGTGCCGGTGCGCATGCCGCTGCACCCGGGGCGGCTGCTGGCGCGCACCTGCCTGGCGCCGCTCTCGCTCAACCAGAGCGAGGCGGCCCGGCTGCTGGGCCTCTCGCGCCGCCGCCTGCACGAACTCGTGCACGGCCAGCGGGCGATGTCGCCCGACACCGCCATCCGCTGCGCGCGGCAGTTCGGCATCGACGCCGGCTTCTGGCTCGCGCAGCAGGCCGCCTGGGACAGCTTCCACGCCTGGAAGCGCCTGTCCTCGGCGGCCCCACAACCTCTCCGCTGAACCCACACAGGTTTGCCTGCCATGAGCGCCTTTCCGACCGAATTCCCCTGTCACCCCGGTGGTGACACCCTGCCGGCCCGCATCGTCGTGCTGGGCATTGGCAACCTGCTCTGGGCCGACGAAGGCTTCGGCGTGCGCTGCATCGAAGCGCTGCAGCGCCGCTGGGAGTTTGCCGACCACGTGCAGCTCATCGACGGCGGCACCCAGGGCCTGTACCTGATCCAGCACGTGCAGGAAGCCGACGCGCTGCTGATCTTCGACGCCATCGACTACGGCCTGGCACCCGGCACGCTCAAGCAGGTGCGCGACGACGCCGTCCCGCGCTTCATGGGCGCCAAGAAGATGAGCCTGCACCAGACCGGTTTCCAGGAAGTGCTGTCGCTGGCCACCCTGACCGGCCAGTACCCGCAGCAGGTGCTGCTCATCGGCTGCCAGCCGCAGGAGCTGGAGGACTACGGCGGCAGCCTGCGCCCGGTGGTCAAGGCGGCGATGGAAGACGCGCTGGCGCTGGGCGTGGCCGAGCTGGCCCGCTGGGGTGCCCGTCCCGTCGAACGCCAGACCCCGCTGGCCGCGCGCGAGGCCGTGACGCTGGACGAACTGGCCCTCACGGCCTACGAAGCGCAACGCCCGGCGGCCGAAGAAGCCTGCCGCATCGGTGATGACCGGTTCCTTGGCATCCCCCCCGCGCCGCTTCGCGTCACCCCCCCAGGGGGGCGGCACCAGCCGTCCGGCGAAGCCGGCCCGGCGGTGCCTCTGGAAGGGAACGCTTCACACAACCGGGTGGGTGCCTGACATGTGCATCGGCATCCCCATGCAGGTGGTCGAGTCCGACGGTCACTTCGCCCTGTGCGAAGGCCGCGGCGAGCGCCGCCGCATCAACACCGCGCTGGTCGGTGACGTGACCCGCGGCGACTGGCTGCTGGTGTTCATCGATGACGCACGCGAACACATCGATGCGGACCGCGCGGCCGAGGTGAACGCCGCACTCGACTTGGTGCTCGGCGCCATGCAGGGCCTGGAGACGCAGGAGGACGCAGGTTTTGCCCTGCCGTCACAGATGAACACCGAACAACTTCGTGCCTTGACCGGCCAGTGATTTCTCAGGAGACAACATGACAGCAGTAGCAGAAGCCCACGCCCCCCTGGTCCAGCGCCTCGCTCGCGACTTCGGCGCCACCTGGGTCGACGAAACCAGCGTCGCCGACTGGACCGCCGGCGGCGGCGACCGCGTCGTGCTGCTCGCCGGCGACCCGGTGCGGTTCCCCGAAGGCGTGGACGTGGCGGCCGTGCTGCCCGAGCTGATGAAGACCTTCCCGAAGCGCTTCACGGTGGCCGTGGTGCCGCGCGACAGCGAAGACGCGGTGGCCAAGCGCTACGGCTCGCAGCGCTGGCCCACGCTGCTGTTCTTCCGCGACGGTCTGTACGTCACCGCCATCGCCGGCATGCAGGACTGGGACGTGTACCTGTCCGGCGTCGCCGCCGCGCTGGCCATGCCGCCCTCGCGCCCGCCCACCATCGGCATCCCCGTCGTCAGCCAGACCGGCGCTGGCAGCAGCTGCCATTGAGCCGACCTCCGACCGCACCGATCCCACAGGACACCCCCATGAAAGCCTTTCCCATTCCCGTCGTGGCCCTGGGCCCCGGCACGCAGACCGAAGACGAGTCGCTGGACTACCTGCCCATGCCCAAAGACATGGACACCTACCGCCCGCCCCTGCTGCCCGAGCCTGAAGAGATCGCGGGCCGCGCCAAGACCCGCGCCGTGCTCACCCGCGTGCTGGAGATGCTGGACGCCGCCGCCGATGGCGGCCCCGGCGGGCTGGTCAGCCTGCTGGACCTGCCGGCCGAAGACCGGCAGCTGGTCAACCAGGTGATGGCCGAGGGCGAAGCCAGCGCCATCGTGGGCGCTGAAGGCTCGGCGCTGCAGGTGCGCATCCAGGAGTCGGTGTTCGCGGGTGTCTGGCGCCTCATGACGTTCAACGGGGACGCGCTGGTGGACGACGCCATCGAGGTCGGCCCCATCCCGTCGCTGCTGCGCACCGTAGCCGAAGAAGACGCGGAGAGCGTGTACCGCCCCTGGCAGGGGCCGCTGCCGCCCAACGTGCAGAACGCGCCGCTGCTGGTCGAAGAAATCCGCGACCAGGTCGCGCGCTGGCAGCCGGGCCAGGCTCCGCACGTGGTCAACCTCACGCTGCTGCCGGTCACGCCCGAAGACATCGGCTACCTCGACCACCAGCTGGGCACCGGCCGCGTGCTGCTGCTCTCGCGTGGGTATGGCAACTGCCGCATCTCCAACACCCGCCTGCCCAACTGCTGGCGCGTGGTGTACTACAACTCCATGGACAAGGTGATCCTCAACACCGTCGAGGTGGTCGACATGCCCGAGGTGGCCATGGCCGCACCCGAAGACCTGCGCGATTCGCACGAACGGCTGCAGGACGTGCTGGGCTACATCGAACAGGCATGAGTGCCATGAACGGCGACCGGTTTGAAGGTTTCGAAGGCTCGTACCTCGGCAACCGCGAGGTGCTGCGCCCCAGCTCGCGCCTGGAATGCAAGATCTGCTGGTGGGTCTACGACCCCGCCGTGGGCGACCCGCAGTGGCAGATAGAACCCGGCACGCCGTTCGCGGACTTGCCGCCGCACTGGCGCTGCCCCAACTGCGACTGCGATGCCGAGCAGTTCTTGCTGCTGCAGGATTGAGCTGGACATGGACACGCGCGTGAACGCCCTGGTGAATTTCTACCGCCGCGTGGAAATCGAACGCATGCAGGGCATCCCCATCCTCAACCCGCAGCTGTGCGTGGAGGCCGTGGGCTTTCGCCGGACCGACACCGAACCGGGCGACGGGGCGGTCGCCGAAGGCGTGCTCATCACCCCCTGGTTCATGAGCCTGGTGCGCCTGCCGCTGGACCTGCAGGACCACGCGGGCCGTGTCGCGCGCAAGGCGGTGCGCGGCTTTGGCAACGAACGCTTCGACTTCATCGGCGCGCACGACCCGGCCGTGGGCTACCACGAAGCCTGCGCGCTGTTCTCGCCCATGGCCGACTTCCGCAGCCAGGCCCAGGCACGCGAGACCGCCGAGGCGGTGCTGGCCCAGCTGCGGCCCGCGCCCCAGCCCGCATCCCCGCCCGTGGCGGTGGCCGAGCCGGTGCCCGCGCGCCGGTCCTTCTTCATGGCGCGCCGCGCCGGTGCCCCGGGGAGCGCGGCATGAACGACCTGGCGGGCGCCCTGCAGCTGCAACCCGGCGAGCCCGTGCCGCGCAACCTGCGCAGCACGCGCCAGGCCTGGGCCAGCCGGCTGGCCCCTGGCCGCGCCGCCAGCGACCTGCCCGGCCTGCTGGCCGGCCTGTTCAGCCTCTGCGGCCACGCCCACCGCACCGCCAGCCAGCTGGCCATCCGCGTGGTCGAACCCGGTCTGTTCCCCTCGGTCCAGCCGGTGGCGGCCTTGCTGCAGCGCGAGACCGCGCTGGAACACCTGCGCCGCATCGGTCTGGACTGGCCGCGCCTGCTGGCCGGCGCCGACCCGGCGGTGGCCGCCACGGCGGGCGAGAGCCTGCGCCGCTGCCCGCTGATCCGCGATGCCGCCGACCCCGCGCCCTGGCCCGCCATGCGCCAGTGGCTGCAAGACGAATGGCTGCACATGGCGCCCGCCACCTGGCAACGCGCGTGGCAGGCTTGCGACGCCGATTGGCTGGCCGACTGGAGCCTGCGCCACACCGGCTGGCTGCCTCAGCTGTTGCGCGCGGTGCGCGTGGCCGATGTGCCCCTGCCGCCCGCCGCCGCGCTGCGCCCCCACGCCGAGCCGGCCAGCC
>NZ_JBPCSJ010000070.1:0-9316 GCF_051007235.1 Hydrogenophaga sp.
TGATCCTAAGAAGGCCGCTGCACCTGCCAAGAAAGCTGCTGCTCCTAAGAAGGCCGCTGCACCTGCCAAGAAGGCTGCTGCTCCTAAGAAGGCTGCTGCACCTGCCAAGAAGGCTGCTGCTCCTAAGAAGGCTGCTGCACCTGCCAAGAAAGCCGCTGCACCCAAAGCTGCCGTGAAAAAGGCAGCCCCCGCAAAAAAAGCTGAGCCGGCCAAGAAGCCGGCAGCCTCTGCGGCCCCTGCAGCGCAAACCAAGCTGAACCCTCAGGCGGCCTGGCCGTTCCCGACGTCCAGCAAGCCCTGATTCCCAGCCTGGGATGACGTGCAAAGCCCGGTGCGAAAGCATCGGGCTTTTTTCATGGGCGGCCGCTGTGGTGAACGGCCGCCGCAGGGTCAGGCGCTGAAACGGTAGTTCTGCCCGCCCCGACTGGCGATCTTGGTGGCGCCGATGCGGTTGCCCAGCTCGGCACACCGCACCAGGCTCCAGCCCTGGGAGAGTCCGTGCAACAGGGCGGCCCGGAACGCATCCCCACAACCGGTGGGGTCCAGCACCTCGGCTGCCTTGACGGGAGCCACCAGGTTCTTGCTGCCCTGCTCCCACACCTCGCACCCCTGCTCGCCCAGGGTGACGACCAGTCCCTGCACCTGCTGTGCGATGGCCGCAAAGTCCAGCCCGGTGCGGTCACTGAGCATCTGGCCTTCGTAGTCGTTGACGGTCACCCAGGTGGCCAGTTCGATGAAGCGGCGCAACTCGTCCCCGTTGAACATGGGCAGGCCCTGGCCCGGATCGAACACGAACGGAATGCCCGCGTCGTGCAGTTGCTGGGCGTGCTGCAGCATGGCGTCACGCCCGTCGGGTGACACGATGGCCAGGCGGATGCCAGCGTCGGTGGGCACCGGCGTCTCGTGCGCTTGCGACATCGCGCCGGGGTGGAACGCGGTGATCTGGTTGTTGTCACGGTCGGTCATGATCATGGCTTGCGCGGTGTAGTTGTCCGCCGTGGTGCCGACAAAACGCGTGTCCACGCCGAGGCTGCGCATACGCTCCAGGTAGTCGCTAGCGTCGTTGCCCACCATGGCCAGCGGCACGGCCGGCGAGCCCAGCTGGCGCAGGCCGTAGGCGATGTTGCCGGCACAACCGCCGAACTCGCGCCGCAGGCCCGGCACCAGGAACGACACGTTAAGGATGTGCAGCTGACTGGGCAGGATCTGCTCCGCGAAGCGGCCCTCAAACGTCATGATGGTGTCGAAGGCCAGCGAGCCGCAAATGAGGATGGACATGTTGTCGGTGAAGGAGAGGATCAGGGATAAAAAACCAGGGCCCGGTAGCCGGCCATGGACAGGGCACCCGCATCGGTGATGGACAGGCGCAGGCTCAGCGGCAACGATCCCTGAGGGGGCAGCAGCACGGGGGCGCCGGGCAGCTCGCTCTGCAGGAACACGCGCCGCGCGATCACGCTGTCGCGCGTGTCGGTCAGGCTCAGTTCCAGCGCGGGCACCGCCACCGGGATGGGCGCCGTGTTCTTGATGACCACATCGAACGCGTAGAAGTTGCCGAGCCGGCGCGCCAGGGTCGAGCTGTCGATGACGACGGCATCGATGCGGCGCACAGGGCCGATCTCGCAACCCAGCGGCGCACACAACTGCGACAGCAGAGGCGCGAACTGGGGGTGGCTGGCGGCCAGCGCGTCGCGCTCGTGCACCGCCCACTGGGCACCCAGCAAACCGCCGAGCAACACCGCCAGCACGGCCAAGGCAGCGCGCACCGGTGGCGAACGCCAGAAGGCCTGGCGCCGTGCCTGGCGCACAAAGCCGGGTTCGGCGGCCTCTGGCCCCGCCATGCCCTCATCGGGCATCGGCAGATCCGGCATCGCTGGTGCGGATGCGGATGCAGGCAAGGGCTCCGCCGCAGTCGGCACCGGGGCTTCGTCGGATGCGGTGCGACCGGCCGTCTCGGCGAAACGCGCCAGTTCTGCATGGAAATCGGTGGACCGCTCGTCCACAGAAGGCGTCGATAGTGGCGGACCGATGCCCAGGGGCGATGCGTCGGCCGCCGCGTCCCGATCGGGCTTCATAGGGGAGGTCACCGCCGCCTCGTCCCGCGCCCACGGCTGCAAATCAGCGGGTGGTGCATCGGCAGGAGGCGCGGCGGGTTCAGACATTGCCTGGCCGCCGGTTTCGCTTCTGAGATCGGCGGGCATGGTTTGCCCCCAAGCCGGCGCCTCATCGAACGCGCGCTCGGGCGGCGGTGCCGAACCGTACGAAGTGTCTGCTTGGGGAGCGTGCGGACCGGGCTCAGGCGCCGGATCGTCCTCTTTCACCGATACAGGGGCGGGAGCCTCCACTGCCGGCGACGCTGCAGCTGCTGATGGAACTGGAGGTGGCGGTGGCGGCGTCCACGCCTGCAGGTACAGCGTGGCGTCGAACACGTCCGCACAATGACCACACCGCACCCAGCCGTCGGAGATCTTCAGCTGATCGGGCACGACCTTGAAGGTTGTGCCGCAAGCCGGACAGCGGGTGGTGTAGCTCATGCGCCGATTATTGCAAGCGCGGCGGGCACCGCTGCGGCACGGCCCCGGTGCATGCTCAGGCGCGGGTCGCGGTCATGAGGATCCAGCCGTCCTCTTCGTCGCTCACGGACAGCTGCACCCACGGCGCGTAGGCCTCGATCAGCTCGTCGGCCTGGCGCGCCAGGATGCCGGCCAGCACCAGCTGACCACCGGCCCTGACGTGCGCACACAGCAGCGGCGCCAGCACCTTCAGCGGCGTGGCCAGGATGTTGGCCAGCACGAGGTCGAACTCGCCGCGCGCCAGATCGGGCAGCCCGCTCTGCAACTGCACGTGGTTGTTCTCGGCGTTCAGGCGGGTCGATTCGACCGCGGCCGGGTCGATGTCCACCGCCACGATCTCGCGCGCACCGAACTTGGCCGCGCCCATGGCCAGGATGCCCGAGCCGCAACCGTAGTCGAGCACGCGCTGACCCTGCGCGCCATGGCGCGCGGTCCAACGCAGGCACATGCGCGTGGTCGGGTGGGTGCCGGTGCCGAAGGCCAAGCCCGGGTCCAGGCGCAACACCTGCTGCGCGCCCGCGGGTGGCTCGTGCCAGCTGGGCACGATCCAGAAGGTGGGCGTGATCTCGACCGGCTCAAACTGCGACTGCGTCAGCCGCACCCAGTCCTGCTCGGCCACGGCGCGCACGCCCAGCACCTGACCATCGCCAAAGAAGTCCTGCGGCGCCAGCAGCTCAGCCGCCTCGCGCGCGGCCGCTTCGTTGTTGAACAGCGCCACCACGCGCGACCGGTTCCAGCCCTCCTTGGGCGGCGGCATGCCGGGCTCGCCGAACAGCGCCTGCTCGGCCGGCGTCAGCGCGTCGGCGTCTTCCACCGACACGCTCAGCGCGTCCAGCGCGTCCAGGGCGTCGCTGACCGGCTCGACAGCCGCCTCGGCGACCAGCAGAACCAGTTCAAAAAAAGACCCAGCCGACGGCTGGGTCTGGGCTTGTGCATCAGCGTTCACGGTGCGAGAGCCACTCTTCGAGGTAATGGATGTTGGTACCGCCGGCCACGAAGC
This sequence comes from Hydrogenophaga sp., assembly GCF_051007235.1. Classification (GTDB taxonomy): domain Bacteria; phylum Pseudomonadota; class Gammaproteobacteria; order Burkholderiales; family Burkholderiaceae_C; genus Hydrogenophaga. Next base: position 3,571 of record NZ_JBPCSJ010000070.1, read on the forward strand.
TGGCGTCGACCATCAATTCGCGGTGCAGCGGGATGTTGGTCTTGATGCCTTCGACCACCGCTTCGGCCAGCGCCGTGCGCATGCGGGCCAGGGCCTGCTCGCGCGTGTCGCCGTGCACGATCAGCTTGCCGATCATGCTGTCGTAGTTGGGCGGCACGAAGTAGTTGGTGTAGGCGTGCGAGTCCACACGCACACCGGGACCGCCGGGCATGTGCCAGGTGGTGATGCGCCCGGGTGACGGGGTGAACTTGTAGGCGTCTTCGGCGTTGATCCGGCACTCGATGGCGTGGCCCTTGAGCTGGATCTGGCGCTGCGTGAACGGCAGTTTTTCACCAGCGGCCACCGCGATCTGCGTGCGCACGATGTCCACGCCGGTGATCCATTCGGTCACCGGGTGCTCCACCTGCACGCGGGTGTTCATCTCGATGAAATAGAACTCGCCGTTCTCGAACAAGAACTCGAAGGTGCCAGCCCCCCGGTAGCCGATCTTCTTGCAGGCGGCGGCGCAACGTTCGCCGATCTTCTCGATCAAGCGACGCGGGATGCCTGGCGCCGGCGCTTCTTCGATGACCTTCTGGTGGCGGCGCTGCATGGAGCAGTCACGCTCGCCCAGGTACACCGCGTTGCGGTGCGTGTCGGCCATGATCTGGATCTCGACGTGGCGCGGGTTCTGGAGGAACTTCTCCATGTACACCTCGGGGTTGCCGAAGGCCGCGCCCGCTTCCGCCTTGGTGGTCTGCACCGCGTGCAGCAGGGCCGCCTCCGTGTGCACCACCCGCATGCCGCGCCCACCGCCGCCACCGGCGGCCTTGATGATCACCGGATAACCGATGGCCTTGGCCGTGCGCTTGATCACCGCCGGGTCGGCGGGCAAGGCGCCTTCAGAGCCAGGCACGCAGGGCACGCCGGCGCGGATCATGGCCTGCTTGGCCGACACCTTGTCGCCCATCAGGCGGATGGATTCGGGCGTCGGGCCGATGAAAGTGAAGCCGCTTTTCTCCACGCGCTCGGCGAAATCGGCGTTCTCCGACAGGAAGCCGTAGCCGGGGTGGATGGCCTCGGAATCGGTCACCTCGGCCGCCGAGATGATGGCTGGCATGCTGAGGTAGCTCTGGCCCGATGGGGCCGGGCCGATGCAGACCGCCTCGTCGGCCAGTCGGATGTACTTGGCATCGCGGTCGGCCTCGGAGTAGACCATCACCGCCTTGATGCCCAACTCGCGGCAGGCGCGCTGGATGCGCAGCGCGATCTCGCCGCGGTTGGCGATCAGGATTTTCTTGAACATGGAGCGCCGCCGCTTATTCGATGACGAACAGGGGCTGGCCGTACTCGACCGCCTGGCCGTTCTGCACCAGGATCTGGGTCACGGTGCCAGATTTGTCGGCTTCGATCTCGTTGAGGATCTTCATGGCCTCGACGATGCAGATCGTCTCGCCTTCCTTGATCGTGTCGCCCACGTCCTTGAAGGGCTTGGCGCCCGGGCTGGACGCGCGGTAGAAGGTGCCCACCATGGGCGACTTGACGGTGTGGCCCGCCGGCTCGACGGCGGCGGGAGCGGCTTCGACCGCCGCCACCGGGGCTGCGGGGGCCGCCACAGGGGCCGCGACAGCGGGCGCCATGGCATAGGTGACAGGAGCGGCCATGCCGGCCGGCGAACCCTTGACGATGCGCACCTTGCCTTCGGCTTCGGTGATTTCCAGCTCGGAAACGTTCGATTCGGACACCAGATCGATCAGTGTCTTCAGTTTTCTCAGGTCCATGGTTTTCTCCAACGAATTTCGGTCAAGTTCGGACAACTTCGCGCAAATTCAAGCAAACCAAAGTCATCGCACCCGACGGGGTGGCGCAGTGTACACGAAGGGCGCGCCATCCACCACCCGCCGCAACACCCCACATCGACGGCCCTTTGAAAGGCGACAACGAACGGGCAGTGGTGAAAAAACCGCACTCTACCCCGATTTTCGGCTCAGATACCGCCAGTTGTCGGACTCACCCCAGCTGCGCCCACTGGACCAGATCGGCCTCGGAGACCTTGCCCACCTTCTGGTGCGCGACCGCGCCGCCGGCGTCGAACACCACGCTGAACGGCAGGCCACCGCCCAGGTTGCCCAGGCTGCGGCTGAGCTCGGTACCGGCCAGGCCCGCCATACCGACCGGAAAGACCAGCGGCAGCTTTTGCATGAAGCGGCGCACCGCGCTGGGCTGGTCCACCGCCAGCCCCAGCACCTGCCAGCCGCGGCCCGCGTGCTGGGTGTGGAAGGCGTTGAGCAGCGGCAGCTCGTCCACGCAGGGTGGGCACCACGTGGCCCAGAAGTTCACCAGCAGCGGACGCCCGCGGAACTGCTCCATGGCGACCGGCTCGCCGTTGGGGCCGTCGAAGCGGCTGGCCCAGAACGCCGCCAGCTCGGGGGACTGCGCCTCGCGCGGGTGCAGGCGCCACCAGGCAACGCCGGCACCCGTGGCGCAGGCGGTCAGCGCCAGGGCGCCGGTCCACAAGGTTCTTCTTTGCATGCGGAAAACGACAAAAAATTCAATGAGTCCCAGCCGCCAGCAGGGCGCGCAGGGCCTTGGCGTCGCCCCGCGGCTTGCGCCCCAGGGCATCGGGTTTGAGGGCGCCGCGCAGACCGTCGTGGTCGTGCACCAGCAGGTGCACCAGCACCCACTGGCCGAGCGTGTTGTTGCGGCTGCGCAGGGTCAGCGCGTCCACCGGTTCGCCGCGCCAGCCGGTGGCGGTGCCGGGCTGGTAGTCCACCCGGTGGTCCAGCAGACTGAGCTCGGCTGCCTTGGGATCGTCGCAGAACAGGTGCAGGTGGATGTCGCTGTGGCGGGTGGCGATGCCGTGCCAGACGGCGCCGCCCAGGTGGGGCTGGAAGTCCTGCAGCCGGTCCATCCAGACCAGCGCCTGCTCGCGCAAGGCCTGCAGCTCGGCGGCCTGGGTGTCGGGGCAGAACACGGCGATGTACTCGCGCACCGCGGCCTCCATGGCCAGATGGTCCGGCCACGGCGCCTTGGCCGACAGGCCCAGCTGGTGGCCGGCCTGGCGCTTGGCGGGGCCGTATTCCATGCCATCCTCGACCACGTAGCGGGCGGCCACGGCGGCGATTTCACGGGTCAGGTCCGAAGGGTGGGCATCCATGCGCGGATTGTGCACCGCAGCGCTGCGCGCAGGGCGCTGCGCCGGCTTGCCCCCTGCCCTCCCAGGGCATCGCCCTAGAATCGCCGACATGCATATACATATCCTGGGCATCTGTGGCACTTTCATGGGGGGCCTCGCCGCACTGGCCCGCGAGGCGGGCCACCGCGTGACCGGCTGCGACGCTGGTGTCTACCCCCCCATGAGCGACCAGCTGCGCGCACTGGGCATCGAGCTGATCGAAGGCTTTGGCGCCGACCAGATGGCCCTGCAGCCCGACATGTACGTGGTGGGCAACGTGGTCAGCCGCGCCCGGTTGCCCGACGGCACGCCGAAATTCCCGCTGATGGAAGCCATTCTGGAAGCGGGCGCGCCCTACACCAGTGGCCCGCAGTGGCTGGCCGAACACGTGCTGCAGGGCCGCCATGTGCTGGCCGTGGCCGGTACGCACGGCAAGACCACCACCACCTCCATGCTGGCCTGGGTGCTGGAAGCCAACGGACTGAACCCCGGCTTCCTGGTCGGCGGGGTGCCCATGAACTTCGGGGTCTCGGCGCGCCTCGGCCAGGGCAAGACCTTCGTGATCGAGGCCGACGAATACGACACAGCGTTTTTCGACAAACGCAGCAAGTTCGTGCACTACCGCCCGCGCACCGCGATCCTGAACAACCTGGAGTTTGACCACGCGGACATCTTCGACGATCTCAAGGCCATCGAACGCCAGTTCCACCACCTGGTGCGCACCGTGCCCGGCAGCGGCCGCGTGGTGGTGAACGGACTGGAAGAGAGCCTGGACCGCGTGCTGCACGCCGGCTGCTGGAGCGAGGTGCGCAGTTTCGGCGCCGCGGTGAGCGACTTCAGCGCGGTGGGCGAGCCCGACACGTTCGACGTGCGGCAGCGCGGCCAGAACGTGGCGCGCGTGGAGTGGGGGCTCACCGGTGTGCACAACCAGCTCAACGCTCTGGCCGCCATCGCCGCGGCCGAACACGTGGGCGTGGCGCCGGACGACGCGGCGCGCGCGCTGGGCGGCTTCCAGAACGTGCGCCGCCGCATGGAGGTATGCGGCACGGTGGCCCGCAGCGGCGGGACGATCACCGTCTACGACGACTTCGCCCACCACCCCACTGCCATCCGCACCACGCTGGACGGCCTGCAGCGCAAACTGCGCGCCAGTGGCGACGCGGGTCGCATCCTGGCCGTGTTCGAACCGCGCAGCAACACCATGAAGCTGGGCACGATGAAGTCGCAGCTGCCCTGGAGCCTGGAAGCGGCCGACCTGGCGTTCTGCCATTCGGGCGGGCTGGACTGGGACGCCACCGATGCACTGGCGCCCATGGGCGACCGGGCGCGGGTGGCGGGCAACATCGACACACTGGTGCAGCAGGTTGTCACCGCTGCCCAGGCGGGGGATCACATTGTGTGCATGAGCAACGGCGGCTTTGGCGGCATCCACGGCCGCCTGCTCACCGCACTGTCGGCCTGACTCAGTAGCCGACGGTCTGGGTCAGCAGGTCGACCGTGACCACCGGCTTGGCCAGGGCTGCGCTGGCTGCGCGCGCGTAGGACCGGGCCCAATCCTGATGGGCCGCGTCGCGGAAGCGCTCTTCGCCCGCGGCCTGTGCCACGCACAGCACCTTGTCGGCGGTCAGCACCTTGCCGGTCAGCCGGATCGGTTCGCACTGCAGGGCGGTGAACTGCTCGTCCAGCCAGGCACGCGCCTGGTCATGGGGCATGGGTTGTGCCTCTTCGAGGTCGAAGCGGTACACCGACGGATCGGACCACTTGACAATGACTTGGCTTCGCATGGAGGGTGCTCCTGGGTTGGCTGTTGAATGCCACCCATTGTGCCGCGCCGGCCTGGGCCGGACCCCGACCCAGATCAAACCCGGTGCGGGTCGCCGCCGTGGTTCTGCGCCGCCCGCAGCGGCGAATGACGCACTTCGCGCAAGATGCTCGACGGCGCGGACTGCTCGGATGCACTGCCCTCGCGCGCCCGGGCGTCCTGCGCCAGATCGGCCTGATCAAATTGCAGGGCAAGCACCGCCAACCGGGTGTCGGCGGCCGCGCGGCGGGCGCTGTCGGCGTCGGTGGTCACGCCGCCCGCGTAGTACAGCGAAGCCAGGTGGTGGGCCACCGAGCCGCTCGGCAGCCCGGTGCGCGCCACCAGTTCGTCCAGCCGCGCCGGCTGGGCCATCAGCTCGCGCATGAGCAGCAGGTGCAGGTCATCGAACCAGCGAGGGGGCAGGCGAGGCACGCGGCGCAGGTGCACCGTCTGCTCGCGGTAGCGCTCGGGCAACAGGTCGCGCCGGGTGCGCACGGCATAGGTCCAGAGCACCCGGTGCAGCGGCAAGCGCATGAACGACGGCGGGATGTCGCCAGCCAGGTTCGGCCGCGGCGTCCAGTCGGCCATGTCGATGTCCACCGGACGGGCCGGGATGAACAGCCCGGCGAGCCAGCGATCCAGGTCGATCACGGCCAGCAGACGCCCGTCGTGCAGCACGTGCACCACGCCCTTCTTGACCTGCCGCAGGTGCTCGATCAACCGCGCGCCCAGCGCGAACTGGCTGCGCAGCGGCCGCAGCCAGGCCTCAAAGCGCAGCAGGCGCTGGCGCA
>NZ_JBPCSJ010000071.1:0-15455 GCF_051007235.1 Hydrogenophaga sp.
GGCAGTTTGAGTTCGGCGATGCGGATCATGGTGTCGTGAGGCTTGTGTTGATCAAGCAGCGAGGGGGCTATTGTCGCCGCAGACAATCGGGGCATGAGCCCCTCTGTCGATCGCACCGCCGTGCCTCCCGTCAAGCCCCTGTGGCGCGTCTACCTGGTGTTCCTGTTGCCCATGGTGCTGTCGAACATCCTGCAGGGCCTGTCGGGCACGCTCAACGGCATCTACATCGGCCAGATGCTGGGCACGCACGCGCTGGCCGCGGTCTCGGGCATGTTCCCCATCGTGTTCTTCTTCGTCTCGCTGATCATCGGCCTGGGCTCGGGGGCTTCGGTGCTGATCGGCCAGGCCTGGGGCGCGCGCGAGCCGCACAAGGTCAAGCAGATCGCCGGCACGGCGATCACGCTGGGCGCGCTCATCGGCCTGGCGGCCGCGGTGGCCGGCACCGTGTTCGCCCGCGAGGCCATGGCCGCGCTGGGCACGCCGGCCGATGTGCTGGACGACGCGGTGTCCTACGCCCGCATGATGATGCTGTTCATGCCGCTGCTGCTGGTGTTCATCCTGCTCACGCAGCTGCTGCGCGGCGTCAGCGACACCGTCTCGCCGCTGCTGGCCCTGCTGGTCTCCACCACCCTGGGCCTGGCGCTGACGCCCTTGCTCATCAAGGGCTGGATCGGGCTGCCGCCGCTGGGCATCCGCAGCGCGGCGCTGGCCGGCTGTGTCTCGCAGCTGGCCGCGCTGACCTTTCTGGTGGTGCGCCTGCGCCGTCTGGGTCACGTGCTGGCGCCCGACCGTGTGCTGCTGCGCGCGCTGCGGCTGGACCGCGCCATCCTGGGCAAGGTCATGCGCATCGGCCTGCCCACCGGGCTGCAGATGGTGGTGCTCTCGCTGTCGGAGCTGGTGATCCTGTCGCTGGTCAACGGTCACGGCTCGCAGGCCACGGCGGCCTACGGCGCGGTCACGCAGATCGTCAACTACGTGCAGTTCCCGGCCCTGTCGATTGCCATCACCGCGTCCATCCTGGCCTCGCAGTCCATCGGCGCGGGCCGCACCGAACGGCTGGGGCCGATCCTGAAAACCGGCCTGGGCCTGAACGCCGTGCTCACCGGGGGTCTGGTGCTGCTCGGCTACGGGGCCTCGGGCTGGGTGCTGGGTCTGTTCCTGACGCAGGACGCGGTGCTCGCGCAGGCGCAGCACCTGCTGCACCTGATGCTCTGGAGCATCCTGGTGTTCGGTTTCCAGGCGGTGATCGGCGGTGTCATGCGCGCCAGCGGCGACGTGCTGGTGCCGATGGCGATCTCGGTGTTCTGCATCCTGGGCGTGCAGCTGCCGGTGGCCTACTGGCTCGACGCCCGCATGGGCCTGGCGGGCATCTGGATCGCCTTCCCGGTGGCCTATGTGGCCATGCTGGTGCTGCAATCGGGCTACTACCTGGGGGTGTGGCGGCACCGCAAGATCCGGCGCCTGATTTAGCCCCCACGCTCCGCCGCTTTGCGGGTCGCTGCCCCCCAAGGGGGCGCGAATTCCGCTGGGGGCGGCCTGGCGCTGAATCCCTTGTGCGGGATAATCACGCCCGTGAAGCGCGCCAGACCGCCGCTGGCACGAGACCCGAAAGGGTGTGCTGGAGGAACGTCCGGACTGCACAGGACAGCGTAGGAGGTAACACCTCTCCACCGACCAGCCTGACGGGGCAACCTGTTGGGTCCTAAGGTGAGGATCAGAGCAACAGAGACGAGCCGATTCAGTTCGGGTGAAACGGGCAATCTCTACGCGCAGCAATACCAAATAGGCCAGCGTTGATGTGGTTCCGCGGAGCTGGCGGGTAGGTAGCACCGAGCCGGGTGGGCAACCCCCGGCCCAGAGGAATGGCGGTCACATCCGGGGCAACCCGGGTGCACAGAATCCGGCTTATCGGCGCGCTTCACACTTTATTTTTCAGGCCTCGGGCGTGTCCGTGTCCTGCGCCCCCCGGTCCAGCCGGGTGCGGGCGGCGGCGGCCAGCGCCAGGTAGCGCGCCTTGAACGCGTCCAGCGTTTCCTCTTCCAGCTCTTCCAGGTCCAGCAGGGCGTTGTGCGCGCCCTGCGTGGCGCGGATCAGTTCATCGAGCTTGACCTGGATCGCCTCGGTGTCGCGGTTCTGCGTGTTCTGGATCAGGAACACCATCAGGAACGTGATGATGGTGGTGCCGGTGTTGATGACCAGCTGCCAGGTGTCGCTGAAGCCGAACAGTGGCCCCGTCACCAGCCAGACCACGATGACCGCCACCGCGAGCGTGAACACGCGCGGGCGCCCGCAGAAGTGCGACGCGGCTTTGGCGAAACGCGAATACCAGCGGTTGTTCTGCATGGCGGTGTCCTCTGCTGTGGTGGAGGGCTGAACGACCGATCAGCGGCCGCCGTCCACCAGCCAGCGCACGAAGCGCTCGGCTTCGTCGGCGCTGAGGCGTTCGTGGGCCGGCACCCCGCCGAACAGGTGGTGTTCGCGCAGGTGGGCCGAACGCCGGGCGATCTCGGCTTCGTTGCCCTGGGCGCTGGCGAAATGCTGGGCCAGTTGCGCCATGGTCGGCGCCTGGCCGCGCGGTGGCGTGCCGTGGCAGTTCAGGCAACCCTTGTCCAGGGCCAGGTTCATGTTGGCGCTGGCCATCAAAGGCAGCGTGGCGGCCAGCCACACCGCGCCGGTGCGCAGGAGAGTAGCGGTCTTCATGCGTTGAAACCTCCCAGGCTCTGGATGTGTTGCACGTGCGCCAGCATCGAGCGCTTGGCCACCGGCCACAGGCGCTCGGGCACGTCGTCGTAGGCGAGCTTCACCCAGTCGTCCACCGTGCCGTCGGGGCGGGCCTGCATGGCGCGAGCCACCTTGGCCTCGCGGGCCAGGCGGTGGGCCTTGAGGTGGGCGATGGCCGCGCGCGCGCCACCGTGTTCGGGCGCGCTGGGGTTGTCGGCCGTGCGCTGCAGGTCGCCCAGCACGTAGCCGTGCGCGGGCAGGATGAAATCGACCCCGTGTGCCGCGCACAGCCGGTCGAGCTTGTCGAGCGAGTCGAGGTAGTCGCCCATGTGCCCGTCGGGCGGATCGATGACGGTGGTGCTGCCGTTGAGGATGTGGTCGCCACTGAACAGCAATCCGTCTTCTTCGAGCAGCAGGCACAGGTGGTTGGCCGCGTGGCCGGGGGTGTGCACCACCTGCAGGGTGTGGGTCGTGCCGTCGGGCGCGCTCAGCGTCAGGCGCTCGCCGTCGGCCAGGGCGCGTTCGGGCGTGAAGCGGCTGTTCTCGCGCGAGGTGGGCGCGCTGGGCAGGCCGAGGATGGGTGGCGCGGCCCGGCCGGCGTTGGCGCACAGCGCTTGCAGCCGCGCCGCGCCGGGCGAGTGGTCGGGGTGCGAGTGGGTGCAGACGATGGCGCGGATGTCGCCGCCCGCAGCGCGCCACAGGCGTTCGATGTGCTCAGCGTCGTCCGGGCCGGGGTCGATGGCGATGTGGCCGCTGGCCGGATCGCCGACCAGGTAGCTGTTGGTGCCCGGCCCGGTCATGAAACCGGGGTTGGGCGCGGTCAGGCGCTGCACGTTGCGCAGCAGCGGCACTGGGCGCTCGGTCTGCCAGGCCAGCTCATGCTCGATCTGGCCGTCTGGGCAGACCAGGGCCAGTTCGCCGAAGGGCGGTTCGTGCTCCATGTGGCGCGACTCGTGGCCGTTCAGGAGCCCGGCGCGCGGGCAGCTGGTGAACAGGGGTTCGTCATTGACCGCACATGCCCGGAGCACATCGTCCACCGTGGCATAGGCCTTCAGGCGCTCCAGCGTGCGGATGGTCGGGAAGATGATGAAGAAGTCACCGGCCGCGTGCCGGGCCAACGCATCGGCCGGGCGCACCCACAGCGGCTCGAACTGCTCGGCTTCGTCGGCCACCGGTTGCTGGCCGGCCGGCATGCGGGCCACAAGAAAGGGCACGTCGAAGCGGCGCGGCAGGTCGCGGTCGGTGATCCAGTGTGCGAGCACGAAGACCTCGGCCCCCGAAAGGGTCAGGCCGTGCGCGGCGCACTGGGCGGCAAACGGTGTCTGGCGGTCCAGCTTGGCGATCTCGGCCGTGCCCAGATGCGATCCGTCGGCACGGCGGGCCAGCAGCACGCCGAGTTCCTCGAAGCTTTCGCGGATGGCGGCGATGGCCTGCGTGAGGTGCCGGTCGCTTTGCGTCGGCCGGCGGGTGGACTGGCCGTGCGACTGCGCGTCGGCGGCGTCGATGCCGCCGCCGGGGAAGACGTAGGCGCCGGGCGCGAAACTCGCCGTCATGGAGCGGCGGGTCATCAGCACTTCGACGCCGCGGTCGCCGTCGCGCAGCAGCAGCACGGTGGCAGCGGGGCGCACGGCGGCGGGCGTGCGGGCGGGGTGGAGGCGTTGGGATGAGCGGACCATGCCACATGTTACGGCGACCGCGGGCCCGGTTGTGGCAACGGGCGCCGCGGGGGTGGGGGCGCGGTCCGCCGCCGGGCCACCCCTTGGCCGATCGGCTGGCCGTCAGGCCGTTGTCTGACCGAGTGCCCGCATCTCGGGCGAAAGCCCCTGCCACGCGATGTCGAAACCCGCGGTGTGGCGCTGGGGCGGCAGCGGCGTGGTGCGCAGGGCCCAGTGGGTGCCGGCGGTCACGCTGTCTATGACCGGCACCGGCACGTCGCCTTGCAGGGCGGCGGCCATGCCGGCCAGGCCTGCGCCGCCGAGGATGACGGCCTGCACACCCAGCTGGTGGGCCGCATCGCGGCAGGCCTGCGCCAGCAGGCGGTGCGCACCGGCCGGATCGGCGGCCAACTGCGCCCCCGTGGGCGCCACGGTGTGGATGCCCGCAAGTTGCTGCGCCTGACCGAGTGCCTGTGCCAGGCGTTGCAGCATCGGCCCCCAGCGCTCGCCGCCGGTGACGATGGCGTAGCGGCCGTGGCGTGCGGCCTCGATGAAAGCCGCCTCGGCGAGACCCGTCACCGGTACCGGGCTGGACTCGCGCAGCGCCATCAGGCCCGGGTCGCCGAAGCAGCCGATCAGCACCGCGTCGGGCTGGGGGCCGTCGTGGGCGAGCGCGGCGGCCCAGGCGTCCAGCGCGGCGTGTGCGGCCACCGCGTAGCTGGATTCGTCGGCGATGTAGGGCGCGCCGAAGCGGGCGGTGACGGTGTGCACCTGCACGTGCGATCCGGCGGCCGCCTGCACGTGCGTCTGCAGCAGCGCGCTGACGCGCTCCGAGGTGTTGGGGTTGATGACCAACAACCGTTTCATGAACTGAACAGTTCCAGCAGGTCGGGTGCCGCTTCAGGGGTGGACGTGAAACTGAGTTGCGACTCCAGACGTTCCAGGTGCTCGCGCATCAGGCGCGCCGCTTCTTTCGCATCACGCAGCTGGATGGCCGCGAGCAGGGCGCGGTGCTCCTGGCAGCCGCAGGCGGTGGCGTCCTCGCGCGCCTGGGCGTGCGGCGCGCTGTAGGCCATGAGGATGAGCGAGGTGCGCGAGACCAGCTCGCGCAGGATGCCGCCCAGGGTCTGGTGGCCGGCGTGTTCGGCGATCTGCAGGTGAAAGTCGCCCGAGAGGCGGATCGCGCGCCGCATGTCGCCGGCCTTGCGCGCGGCTTCTTCGTCGCGGATGCAGGCCTTGAGCGCCTGGATGTGAGTCGCGGTGGCGCGGACGATGAAGCGCTCCACCAGCAAGGGTTCGATCATGCGCCTGACCTCGAACACCTCGCGCGCCTCGGCTTCGCTGGGTTCGGCAATCGCCGCGCCCCGGTTGGGCGTGAGCGTGACCACCTTTTCATTGGCCAGCCGCACCAGCACCGGGCGGATGCGTGTGCGCGAGACGCCGAAGGCCAACGCCAGCCGGTCTTCCACCAGCTTGGTGCCGGGCGGCAGCTGGTGGTCGAGGATGGCCGAAACCATGCGCTCGTAGATCGCCTGGTCGGTGGGCGCAGCCTTCATGCCGTGGGCTCCAAAGATGCTCCGTCCAGCACACACCGTGGAGCGGGCTGGGCCCGGCCACTGGTGTGGTCCCCCCTCGTGAGGGGGGAAGACGCGAAGCGGCGCAGGGGGGTCATTTCTTGTTCTTCTTCAGCCAGAGGGCCAGCCCCACCGTGATGCCCATCACCGCGAAGGACACCACCGTGGTCACCGTGCCCAGCGCGTAGATGGCTGGCGTGGTGACGGTGGCCGTCAGGCCCTGCAGTTCCAGCGGCAGGGTGTTGACGTCGCCGATGGCCTGCGAGGTGCGGGCGATCTCGTCCCAGCTGAGCGTGAAGCCGAACATGCCGATGCCGACCACCGAGGGGCCGATCAAGGGCAGCACCACGTGGCGGAAGGTCTGCCAAGGTGTGGCGCCGAGGTCGCGCGCCGCTTCCTCGTACGCCGGGTTGAAGCGGTTGAAGACCGCGAACATGATCAGCAGGCCGAAGGGCAGGGTCCAGGTCAGGTGCGCGCCCAGGGCGGAAGTGAACAGGCCCAGCGCGGTGCCGTATTCCTCCAGCGTGGTGGTCGCGCCCACCGCTTCGAGCAGCCACTTGAGCCCGCCGTCGAGCAGGCGGAACTGCAGGCCGATGCCCAGCGACACGATGATGGACGGCATGATCAGGCTGGCCACCGTCACGTAGAACAGTGCGTTGCCGCCGCGCAGCTTCTTGCGGAAGGCCAGGCCCGCCAGCACCGACAGCACAACGGTGAAGGCCATCACCACCGCGCCCAGCATCAGCGAGCGGGTGAACGCCGCGCCGATGTCCACCGTGCCCAGGCCTTCTGCGAGCTGGCGGAACCAGTGCAGTGAGGTGCCGCGCATCGGGAAGGTGAGGCCGCCTTCCGGCCCCTGGAACGAGAGCACGAAGATGACGAACATCGGGCCGTACATGAACAGCACGAACAGGGCGAACACGGCGGCCAAGGGCCAGAAGCCGGCGGCGCGCGCGTCGGAGACTCGGGCTTGCATATCAGCGCCCGCCCGGCCGCCCGAAGGGCGTTGAGCGCCCCCTCGGGGGGCAGTGACCACACGCAGTGGGGAACGTGGGGGTTGTCATGTTTACAGTTCCTTTCTGATGTCCACCAGCCGGGTCAGGCCCCAGATGATCATGAGAACGACGGCGAGCAGGATCACCGCGTTGGCCGCGGCCAGCGGGAACTGCAGGTAGGAGGTCTGCACCTGGATGATCTTGCCGACCGAGGCGATCTGCTGGCCGCCCATGACGCCGATGGTCACGAAGTCGCCCATGACGATGGTGATGACGAAGATCGAGCCGATGATGATGCCGGTCTTGCACAGCGGCACGATCACGTTCCACAGCGTCTGCCAGGCGCTCGCCCCGGCGTCGCTGGCGGCTTCGAGCAGGCTGCGGTCGATGCGCATCATGCTGTTGAAGATGGGCACGATCATGAACATGGTGTAGAGGTGCACGAAGGCCAGCACCACCGAAAAATCGGAGAACAGCAGCCACTCGATGGGTTCATCGATCAGGCCGATGCCCTGCAGGCTCTGGTTGACCAGGCCGTTGCGTCCCAGCAGCGGCACCCAGGAAATCATGCGGATGACGTTGGACGTCCAGAAGGGCACGGTGCAGAGCACGAACAGCGCGGTCTGCATGCCCGAAGACCGCACGTGGAAGGCCAGGAAATACGCCACCGCAAAGCCCAGCACCAGCGTGATCAGCCAGACCAGGAAGCTGAACTTCAGCGTGGACAGGTAGGTCGAGAGCGTGACGCAGAAATCACCGTGCTCGGTGAGCGCGGAGCAGCCCTCGAAGATGGACAGGTAATTGCGGACCGTGAAGGCCGGGATCAGCTCGTACTCGTTGAAGTCCCAGAAGCTGACCATCAGCACCAGGCCCAGCGGGATCAGGAAAAACAGCACGAACACCAGCGTGTACGGCGCGGCCTGCCACCCGGCGGGCACGGTGCGGTTGGGGCTGTCGGTGACCAGCGCCGCAGTGGAGGTGGATGGACTGCTCATGGAGTGACAACGTGAGGGGTGAACAAGTGGGCGTCCGGAGCGAAATGCCTGTGTCGAGAACACGGCGGAACCGGCTTTGCCGGGCCGCTCGTGTTGCCCCCCTCAGGGGGGTGACGCGCCGCAGGCGCGGCGCGGGGGGAGTCCGTCAGGCCGCGACAAATTCGTTCCACTTCCTGACCATGTACTCGTTCTCGTCCATGACCGCGTTCCAGCAAGCGATGCCGCCCATGCGCGCTTCGTAGCTGCCGCCGTCGCGCACCGCGCCGGCCTTGGCCAGCACGTCGCCGTTGGGGCTCTTGATGTCCTGCGAAGCGGGCTTGCCTTCCATCCAGTAAGCCCATTCGTAGGCTTCCATCTTGGCCTTGGCGGTGTCCAGCACGGCGCTGTAGTAGCCCTGGCGGTTGAGGTAGGCGCCGGCCCAGCCGTCGAGGAACCAGTTGATGAATTCGTAGGCGCCGTCGAGCTTGCGGCCCGACAGCGTGGCGGGCAGACCGAAGCCGGCGGCCCAGGCGCGGTAGCCTTCCTTGAGCGGCTGGAAGTTGCAGGCGATGCCCTTGGTGCGCACGGCGGTCACGGCGGGGCTCCACATGGACTGGATCACCACCTCGCCCGAGGCCATCAGGTTCACCGATTCGTTGAAGTCTTTCCACAGGGCGCGGAACTGGCCGGCCTTCTTGGCTTCGATCAAGGTCTTGATCGTCAGGTCGATCTCGGCCTTGCTCATGTTGCCCTTGTCCTTGTACTTGTGGATGCCCATGGCTTCCACCACCATGGCCGCGTCCATGATGCCGATGGACGGGATGTTCAGGATCGCGGTCTTGCCCTTGAACTCCGGGTTCAGCAGTTCGGCCCAGGAATTGATGGGGCGCTTGATCAGGTCGGGGCGGATGCCCAGCGTGTCGGCGTTGTAGACCGTGGGGATCAGGCTCATGAACTGGGTCGGGCTCTTGGCGAAGACCTTGCTCTTCTCGCCTTCGAGGTAGATCACCTTCTTGGGCGCGGTGCCCTGGTCGCCCACGGCCTTGCCGGCCACGGTGCCGGTGGTGAACAGCGGGGTGATCTTGTCGGCGTTCTTGATCTTCTTGACGTCGATGCCCTTGAGGTTGCCGGTGGGCACGATCTTCTTGAGCGAGAAGTACTCGGTGTCGATCAGGTCGAAGCTGTTGGGGGCGGTGACGGCGCGCTTGGTCACTTCGTCGGTGGTCACGGCCACGTACTGGATCTTGATGCCGGTGTCCTTCTCGAACTTCTCGGCAATGGTCTTGTCCTGGTTCACCGCGGTGCCCAGGTAGCGCAGGGTGATCTTCTCTTGCGCGTGCACGCTCGGGGCCAGGCCGCTGGCCAGGATGCCGGCCATGCCAGCGGTGCCCTGCAGCAGGCTGCGGCGCGACAGGCCGGTGTTCTGGATTTCGGTGGAATCGGACATGGGTGAACTCCTGGGTGGGGTGGGGGGAAGGAACGGAAAAAGGGGAGCGCGGGTGATCAGGCGGCCAGCGCGTGGGCCCGGGCCGGGTCCCAGCTCAGGTCCACGCGTTCGCCGGGGGCGTAGGGGCGCTGCACGAAATCGGCCTCGGGCAACATGACCGAGACCGGGCCGGTGGCAGCCTCGCCTTCGAGGCGCAGGCCCAGCAGGACGTAGGTGCCCTGGTACTCCACGTCCTGCACCGTGGCGGGCCAGCCGGTGCTGCTCGCGGGCGCGAGGCGGATATGGTCGTTGCGCACGGCCACCTTGCCGGCGGTGGTGTGGAGCACGTTGTGGCCGCCCATGAAGCGGGCCACGAATTCACTGGCGGGTCGGTTGTAGACGGTGTGGGGCGCTCCGACCTGTTCGATGCGGCCGTGGTTCATCACCACCATGGTGTCGGCCAGGGCCATGGCCTCTTCCTGGCTGTGCGTGACGTGGATGAAGGTCAGGCCCAGTTCGCGCTGCCAGTGGCGCAGCTCGGCGCGCATCTGGATGCGCAGGAAAGGGTCGAGCGCCGACAGCGGCTCGTCCAGCAGCAGCACGCGCGGCTGGGTGATGAGGGCGCGCGCCAGCGCCACGCGCTGCTGCTGGCCGCCGGAGAGTTCACCCGGTTTGCGCTGCGCCAGGTGGCCCATGGCCACGCGCTGCAGCAGGTCCTGCGCGCGGGCGTGGCGCTCGGCCTTGGCCACACCTTTCATCTTCAGGCTGAAGGCCACGTTGTCCAGCGCCGAGAGGTGCGGGAACAACGCGAAGCTCTGGAACATCATGGCCGTGCCGCGCGCGGCGGCGGGCAGGCTGGTGATGTTGCGGTTCTCCAGCAGGATGTCGCCGCTGCTGGTGCTTTCGTGCCCCGCGATCATGCGCAGCGTGGTGCTCTTGCCGCAGCCCGAGGGGCCGAGCAGGCAGCAGTAGCTGTTGGCGGCGATGCGCAGGTCGATGGCGTCGACCGCCACGGCGCCCGGACCGTACTGTTTGGTCAGGGCGATGAGTTCGACGGCGGCGGGGGCGGGGGTGGAGGCGTCCATGTCCACCGTCTTGCACGAGCCATGCCAGCCTCTGCACCCCCGTTTTGTATGCAATCTGCACAAGATTGCATACAAAAAAGCACCGGCTTTGTGCGCAATGGGTCGGGCGCGGTGCATGCCGGTCCGCGGCGGTGCGCACGCACCGGCACGACGCGCACCGGGGTGGGCCGATAATCGAACCATGCGAGTGCACTTCACCAAAATGCAGGGCGCGGGCAACGACTTCGTCGTGCTCGACGAGACGCGCGGCCGCCTGGGCCTGAGCGCGGCCCAGTACCGTTTCCTGGCCGACCGCCACTTCGGCGTCGGCGCCGACCAGATCCTGTCGGTGCGCCCCGCGCCCTCGGCCGGGGTGGACTTCGAGTACGTGATCCACAACGCCGATGGCGGCGAGGTCGAGCACTGCGGCAACGGTGCGCGCTGCTTCGTGCGCTTTGTGCGCGACAAGGGCCTGACCGATGTGAACCCGGTCCGCGTGAAGGTCAAGCACGGCGAGATCAGCTTGCGCCTGAACGAGGACGGCCGTGTGACCGTGGACATGGGCGCGCCCACCTTCGACCGGGCGCGCGTGCCTTTTGATGCCGCGGGCCTGATGCCGGTGCCGATGGGGAACTTCGAGCGCTGGAGCCTGCCGCTGGCCGGCGGCGACGTGGCCGCGGTGGCCGTGCTGTCAATGGGCAACCCGCACGCCGTGCTGCTGGTGGACAACGTGGACACCGCGCCGGTGGCCACCTGGGGCCCGCAGATCGAACGCCACGCGCAGTTCCCGGCCCGGGTGAACGCCGGCTTCCTGCAGGTGGTGGACCGTTCGCAAGTGCGCCTGCGTGTGTACGAGCGCGGCGCCGGCGAGACCCTGGCCTGCGGCACCGGTGCCTGCGCGGCGGTGGTCGCCGGCATCCGCCTGGGCCTGCTGGACGCACAGGTGAACGTGCAGACCCACGGCGGCGTGCTCACCATCGAATGGCAGGACACGCCGACTCACGACGCACCGGTCTTCATGACCGGCCCCGCCACCTCCGTTTTTGAAGGCGAGATCGAGATTCCCGATCTGGCCTGAACACCCTCCAGGGACGCCCCATGACCGACGCCACCATTCCCCCGATCACCGAAGACGACATCGCCAACTACCTGGCCAACACGCCCGATTTCTTCGAGCGTCACGCCAGCCTGCTGGCCGCGGTGCAGCTGACCAGCCCGCACGGCCAGCGCGCGGTGAGTCTGCAGGAGCGTCAGGCCGAGATGCTGCGAGAGAAGATCAAGGGCCTGGAGATGAAGGCGGCCGAGATGATCCGCCACGGCCACGAGAACACCGCCATCGCCGACCGGCTGCAGCGCTGGACCCTGCAACTGCTCAACACCCGCGAAGCGGCCGAGCTGCCCGAGGTGGTGGCCAGCGGCGTGGCGGCGCATTTCGGTGTGCCGCAGGTGGTGGTCAAGCTCTGGGGCGTGGCACCGGACTTTGCCGCGCTGCCTTGCGCCCAGGGCGCCAGCGCCGACGCCCCGGCGTTCGCGACCTCGCTCTCCAAACCCTACTGTGGCGCCAACCGTGGGCTGGAAGCGGCCACCTGGCTGGCCGATCCGTCCGCGGCGGCTTCCCTGGCGCTGATCCCCCTGCGCGCCGGCGACGGCCCGCAGGCGTTTGGCCTGCTGGTGCTGGCCTCGCCCGATGTGCACCGCTTCGCGGCCGACATGGGCACCGACTTCCTGGAGCGCATCGGTGAACTGACCGCGGCATCGCTGTCGCGCCTGAGACCATGACCCCCACGCTGGTCACTTCGTGTACCGCGCTGCTCCCCGCTGGGGCTGGCCTGCCTTGGGGCGGCCCGGCGGCAGGCCGTTCGTACGCCTGACCCATGCTGGCATCGGCCACCGACGCCGAGCTGGTCCAGGCCTACCTGGACCATGTGCGGGTGGAGAAACGCCTGGCCGAGCGCACGGTCATTCTCTACACCGCCGACCTGGACAAATTGCAGGCGAACGCCCAGACCGCTGGTGTGGGCTTGCGCCAGGTGCAGAACGCCCACATCCGCCGCTGGGTGGCGCAGATGCACAGCGGCGGGCGCAGCGCGCGCGGCATCGCGCTCATCCTGTCGGGTTGGCGCGGCCTCTATGTCTGGCTGGGCCGCCAGGGCCTGATCGACCACAACCCGGTGCAGGACGTGCGAGCCCCCAAGGCCGGCAAACCCTTGCCCAAGGCGCTGGGCGTGGACGACGCGGTGCAACTGGCCACGCACGTGCAGGAAGACGACGACCCGCGCCTGGAAGCGCGTGACCGCTGCATCACCGAACTGCTCTACGGCTGCGGCCTGCGCATCGGTGAACTGGTGGGGCTGGACGTGGCGGCCAGCGGCACCGCGCGCGGCTGGATCGACCCCCAGGCCGGCGAAGCCCACGTGCTGGGCAAAGGCAGCAAGCGCCGCAGTGTGCCGGTGGGCCGTGCCGCGCTGGCGGCGCTGGCGCAGTGGCTGGCGGTGCGGGGTGACTGGGCCCAGGACGACCCGGCCCTGTTCATCGGCGGCCGTGGCCAGCGCCTGACGCCGCAGCAGATCCGCGTGCGGCTCAAGCGCCGCTCCATGCTGGCGGGCCTGAACACCCCGGTGCACCCGCACATGCTGCGCCACTCGTTTGCCAGCCACGTCTTGCAAAGCAGTGGCGACCTGCGCGCGGTGCAGGAGCTGCTGGGCCACGCCAGCATCAGCACCACGCAGGTCTACACCCGGCTGGACTTCCAGCACCTGGCGCAGGTGTATGACGCGGCGCACCCGCGGGCCAAAGGCCGCGGCCCGGCCAAGCCTTGAGCGGGCCGGGCCGGGCCGGGCGGGAATACCCGCGGCAACGCCCATCGCGGCCGGCGGCAAAATGCTGTTTGCAAATATCGTTGTTTGCTTCTTTTTAAAACGTCCCCTGACAGGAAACCCCATGAACCGACTGCTGATGGCCTTCAAGGCCGCCCTGATGGCCCTTTGCCTGGCTGCGGCCGCGCCCTCGCAGGCCGCCGACGATGTCATCAAGACCGTGTACCACCTCAGCGAAGGCATCCCGCAGGCCTCGCGCGCGGTGAACAACATCCGCAACCACCTGTCGGCCGACCCCCAGGCCAAGATCGTGGTCGTCGCACACGGCCTCGGCATCGACTTCCTGCTGCAGGGCGCCACCAACCAGATGGAGCAGCCCTTCGCCGGCGCCATCGCCGATCTGGCGGCCAAGGGCGTGGAGTTCCGCGTCTGCAACAACACCCTGACCTCGCGCAAGATCGAGGCCGACAAGGTGGTGCTCGAAGCCAGGATCGTGCCCTCGGGCGTGGCCGAGGTGGCCAAGCTCCAGGCCCGCGAAGGCTTCGTCTATCTGAGGCCTTGAAGCGGTACCTACCCCCCCGCGCCGCAGGTTCGGCCCACCCCCGCCGCGCTGCGCGCGACCCCCTCAAGGGGGCGGCACTGGCGGCCCGGCAAAGCCGGTTCCGCGGTGCCCTGGAGCAACAGCCCTTCCGGCGAATGTGATTGTTATCAAGGATGCGGTGGAACCGGCTTCGCCGGGCCACACGCATCGCCCCCTGGGGGGTGACGCCGCAGGCGGCGCGGGGGGAGCCTCCTTGCGCGGGGGGGGACAATACCCGGATGAAAACCATCCGACTCAAGCCCGGCAAAGAGCGTTCGCTGCAACGCCACCACCCCTGGGTGTTCGACGGCGCCATCGCCAAGGGCAGCGCCGACACCGGCGAAACCGTGCGCGTGGACAGCCACGAAGGCGTGTTCCTCGCCTGGGGCGCGTATTCGCCCAGTTCCAAGATCCGCGTGCGCGCCTGGAGCTTCGACCAGGCCCAGCGCATCGACGCCGCCTTCTTCCGCGAGACGCTGCGCCGCGCCATCGCGCTGCGCGAGCGCATGGGCATTGCCAGCAACGGCCTGCGGCTGGTGCACGGCGAATCCGACGGCCTGCCCGGCCTGGTGGTGGACCGCTACGGCGACACGCTGGTGGCGCAGTTTGGCGCTGCGGGCGTGGAGCGCTGGAAAGACGCGATCGCCGATGCGCTGCTCGATCTGACCGGCTGCACCCGTCTGTACGAACGCTCGGACGCCAGTTCGCGCGCCCTGGAGGGCCTGCCCGAGGTGACGGGCTGGCTGCGTGGCGATGGCCCCACGGCCTTTGAGCTGGAGGAGCACGGCTGGCGCCTGGGGCTGGACATCGCCCTGGGCCACAAGACCGGCTACTACCTCGACCAGCGCGACAGTCGGCTGGCGCTGCACGAATATTCCAAGCGCCTGAAGTTCGCCCAGGTGCTCAATTGCTTCAGCTACACCGGCGGCTTCTCGGTGGCGGCGCTGGCGGGCGGGGCCGGGCACGTGACCAGCATCGACTCGTCTGGCCCTGCGCTGGAGCAGGCGCGTGCCAACCTGCTGCTCAACGGGCTGGACCCGGCACAGGCCACCTTCATCGATGCCGATGTCAACGCCTCGCTGCGCCAGTTCGTGGCCGAAGGCCGGCGGTTCGATGCCATCGTGCTCGACCCGCCCAAGCTGGCGCCCACCGCGGCGCACGCCGAGCGCGCCGCCCGCGCCTACAAAGACATCAACCGCCTGGCCTTCAAACTGCTACCGCCGGGCGGTGTGCTGTTCACCTTCTCGTGTTCGGGTGGCATCGGTGTGGAGCTGTTCCACAAGATCGTGGCCTCGGCCGGGCTGGACGCGGGCGTGGACGGCGCCATCCTGCAGCGCCTGGCGCAGGTCTTCACGGATGGTGCAGCAGATGCAGCCATTGCTCATCTGGATGATCTGCTCTTCGGTATCCGACACCAGAATGTCGTTGTCGATGTTTTCCTGCGTGTCGGCGACCAGGATCTCGTTGTCGAAGTTCTCATCGCCGAACACGTACTCGACCACCGCGATCTTCTGGCCGTGGGCCTCGGTCAGCACGCGCTTGAGCAGCGTGGTTTTGCCCGAGCCGAGGAAGCCGGTGAGGATGGTGGCGGGGATGAGCGACATGGCGGGTTCCGTTAGCAAAAAACAGGCCGGGAGTGTAGTGCAGAGA